>JAUPWA010000021.1 GCA_030916835.1 Patescibacteria group bacterium
AGAACGACCGCCAAGAGGAGCACAAAAATGTTGAAGATGGCGACGTGGGTGAAAAAGAGCGAGACAATGAGCACCAAGAAGCCCACCAAAAGTCCTCGCAGCACTCCCCCGCTCACGAACCCGCCTATAACAGCCCAGCCCGGCATGGGGGATACTAAAATTTCATCGAGAGTGCGAGTCCACTTTGCAAAGTAAAAAGTTGATACGGTGTTCATGTAGGAGCTCGTGATGACGGCCATCATAATGAGCCCTGGCACGATAAATTGGATGTACTGGAAGCCGTGGACTGGCGCTAGCTGTGAGCCGATGAACTTGCCAAAGACAACGAAGTACAGTGAGGTCGTCACGACCGGTGGTAAGAGTGTCTGCGACCAGATGCGTACGATGCGTACCATCTCGGCGTGCAACATCGTGTAGTACCCTATCCAAATTCTTTGCGGTGTCATATGGCTATTGTGGGCGAGTTAACTCAAGGTAGACGGTCTCAAGACTTTCTTTGTCGTGTCGTGCAAGGAGTGCATCCATGGGTTCGTTTACCAAAATGTCTCCCTTATTAATAATGGCAACGTTGCGGCAAAGTTCCTGTGCTTCATCGAGGTAGTGAGTAGTGAGGATAATGGTTGTGCCCGCTGCGTTTAATTTGCGCAAGAAGTCCCACATCCCTAAACGCATCTCAACATCGACACCCGCGGTCGGCTCATCAAGGATGAGTAGCTTGGGAGCGTGTATGAGACCGCGGGCTATCATGAGACGGCGCTTCATACCACCAGAGAGTGACTGCGAGGGAGCGTGGCGCTTCTCCCAGAGCCCTAGATCCTTCAGGAGTTCCTCCGCGCGCTCTGTCGCTTCTTTGCGAGGGATACCATAGTACCCGGCTTGGGTTACTACGATATCGAGTACTTTCTCAAAAATATTAAAATTGAATTCTTGCGGCACGAGGCCGATATAGGTGCGTGCTTTGGGTGCATCTTGGTCGATAGAGGTATTAAAGATTGTAACTACGCCATCATTTTTTTTAACCAGACCTGAGAGAATGCCAATAAGCGTGGTCTTCCCTGCCCCATTAGGACCAAGAAGTGCAAAAAAATCACCCTCCTCGATAGAAAGTGAAACTCCTTTGAGCGCCTCAGTACCGCCCTCGTATACCTTACGCAGGCCATGAACCCCTACTGCCTCTGTCATATTGAACACAGTATAGCACATGGCCTTTTTAAAAATTCCCGCCGTGTGGCGGGAATTTTTAAACCGTTAGGCTGCGCAGGCTTTGCAGTCGCTGCGGTGCGTAACGAGCAGGGCGACACCGCTTAAGCCGACTAGTACGTATACGAGGGCTTCAAGCGACGGCCAGCTGCCTACAAGCATATACACCAGGTTGTAATCAGCTTGCATGAGCATTCCTACACCGACAAGGCCCCAGTTAAGGGCACCGACGATAGCAAGAATGAATGCCACCGTGTGGAGTATTTTCATAGAGAGTACAGAAAATAAGAGAACGAGCGGCCCGACCGTGCCCCTGAGGCTTCCCCGCTTACCCATAGTATGCGGCGGCGGTTGGATTGGTGTGAAGTCTCAGTTGGGGATAGCTATATTTTTGGTAGGTAGGAGAGTGGGTTAAGGTATGCACTCACGTCGCCCACCGGCATGGTGTAGATCTTTCCCTTACAGCTACTGGAGGGGAAAGATGCCACTTCAGAGCCGGAGCTCGCGTATACGCCAAAGTGGAGGTGTGGGCCAGTTGCGTAGCCAGTCGTGTCGCTGTAACCGATAACCTGCCCTGTTGCGACTGAGTCGCCCTTTGAAACGCTAAAGCTTGCTAGGTGGGCATAGAGTGTCGAAAGCCCGTTGTCGTGCTTAATGAAGACCCACTTACCAAACGAGGCGCCTGGGCAGGTTGCATCTGTGTTGCCAGAACCAAGCACTACTCCTCCGCGAGCCGCCTTTACGGGAGTGCCGGGAGGTACGCCAAAGTCTATGCCGGTGTGTCCTTTGCCGTTATAGATCTGCGGGTTTGCGGTCGAGAAAGGAGTGTTACCAAAATATTGAGTGATAATGACGCTATCCAGCGGCCAGCGCAGTGGGGCCGAACCTACAGCAGGGAGGCTCCCCGGAGTTACCTTTAAATTTAGTTGCGACTCATAGGTAAGGATATCTTGTTCGAACTTAGCTTGTTGGGCCTTTTTTTGCGTGATAAGCGCTTGGTAGGTTGACTCCTGATTTTTGGTTTGTATGAGAAGATCGTTTTGCGATTGTCGCGCAATAGCGAGGCTCTGCTTTTGCTGGCTTAAGTTTGCTTGCAGTTGAGCGAGCTCCTCGCGCTTTTCTTGCTCGGTTGATTTATGGGTCTGGAGTGTGTCCTTTAAATTACCGAGCTGAGCGATTTTGTTTTGCAGACCCGAGCGGACGCTGTCGAGCGCTGCTATTTGGTCAAACACTGAGGAAAGTGTTGCGCCTGAGAGTAGTATCATGACGGGCGGTTCGTCATCAAGCGTTTGTAGCTCACTGAGCGTGTGCCCTACTTGCCCACGCACATCTCCTATCTTGTTTGTGGTGGTTGCAATGCCTTTAGAGAGTTTGCTTATCTGGGCATCCTTTTGCACTATTTGTGCATTGGTGAGCGAGATGTTTGCGGTGATTTTTTTGATATTGAGGTCGAGAGTTTTAACCGCGTTTTGAAGGGTCTGTTTCTGATTGCGGGTGTCATTGAGCTGCGCTTGCAGTTTTGCTATCTCCTGTTTGATTTGGTCTATCTTGCTTGTGCTGTCGGCGATAGAGTTTTGGAGGTCTTCAACACTTTGGGCATGCAAGTAGTGTACCGTTGGTAGCACGAGTGCCCCGGACACAACAAGACACACTGCTACTAGCCATAGGCGGGGGGATCGCATTACCCTATTTTAAAGCAAATTGAGCGCCGCCTCAATGCGCCTCGTGGCCTCTTCAGTGCCTATAAGCCAAATAATTGTGAAGGGATCAGGTGATTTTTCCTTTCCTGAGAGCGCAACGCGCAGAGGCCAGAGGACATTCCCCCTACCCCCTTGGTCGGCATAGGGCATGAGTATACCCTTTACAACATCGGGGGAATCGTTTTCCCATACATACGGCAAAAACCAGTGCCTCATATCTTGTGTCGAAGAGTCGCCAACAACCAGGTTTGCAGTTAAATCTTTGAGTGCGAGAAGATGTTTTTTAGTAGTCGCGGCATCCAACTTTCCTTTATTGAGCAAAAGTGCTGTATCGTACGGCACTGGGTTCTCTAAGAAATCAAACTCAGAGGTAAGCAGGTTGGTAGCCTCTTGCAAAGTTACTGCCCTCTCTCGTACGAGCGGGATAATGCGATCGCCTACGGTGGTGTTTGCAAAAGCCTCGAGTCGTTTTTTGTACTCTGCAGCATCAAGTCTCTTTAAGTGCTCGTGGTTAAACCAGCGCAATTTTTCAATATCAAATACTGCGCCTCCCTTATGGACACGCTCAAGACTAAAAACAGCAACAAGCTCCTCAAGCCCAAAAAGCTCTTGCTCTGTGCCAGGGTTCCACCCGAGTAACGCCAAATAATTTAGTATCGCCTCTGGTATAAAACCTTGTTCACGATACTTTTCGATAGACGCGCCGTGTTTCCTTTTTGAAAGTTTTGATCGGTCTGGTGCAAGTATGAGTGGAAAATGACCATACAGTGGTCGTGTAAAACCAAGCGCCTCTAGGAGCAAAATTTGGCGCGGTGTATTTGATATATGCTCCTCAGCGCGCAGTACGTGTGTTACACCAGCATCACCGTCGTCTGCCACCACCGCAAAGTGATACAGGGGGTCTGTAATCGAGCGTGCGATGACAAAATCTCCCAATTCAGAGGTATCAAAGGTAATCTCTCCTCGCACAAGGTCGGTAAAGGTAATAGTGGTGTTTGGGTTTTTCAAACGGACCACCTCCACCTCTTGTGAAGGATCGTCTTTTTTTGGTTCCTTTGAGACATATGCTTTGCCTGACTCAAGCAGGGTGTTGAGTAATGCGACATGCCTCTCAAGACGCTCTGAGGTGCGGTACTTTGCGTCAGGAGGGAGTTTGCACCAATCAAAATCTTCCCAGATTGCATCCACCCACTCCTCTTTGTTGCGCTCGCGGTCAGTGTCTTCAATGCGGACAAAGTAGGTGCCACTGTGCTGCTTTGCGTACAGATAGTTAAAAAGCGCGGTACGAACGGTACCGATGTGCATTTGTCCGGTTGGAGAAGGTGCTATGCGCGTGACAACCTTAGTCATACAGCCTGTTATACCCTACTTAGACCTCGTGCGAAAGTGCTATCGAGAGGAGTGCCTCAGCAATAACTTTGCCGGCATCTGCTCGAGCAAATGAGCGCGCTGCTTGTGACATCGTGCGTGCTGTTTCTTGATGTTGAAGGATACGGTTAATTTCGGCTAAGAGCACCCCTGGGGTTAGATTGCGCTGCTCGATAATGCTCGCAGCTCCTGTGCGCGCATAGGAGAGGGCGTTTTTGGTTTGGTCATGTGAGATCTCCTCGGGGATGGGGACGAGTATTGCGGGGATGCCCCAAGTTGCAAGTTCAAAGATGGTACCAGCGCCAGAGCGGCACACCGCAACCTTTGCGGCACCCGCGGTCATGCGCAGCGCCAACTCGTTAAGGTAGCCAAACGGCTTATATCGATTTGCATAGGCTGAGCCTTCGAGTGCGATTTTTGCTCGCCCTGCGACCTCAGTAATGTTTGCTTCGCCCGTTTGGTGGACCACCTGGTACTCTTCAAGAAGCTTGGGCAGCCCCGCAAGTATAGCGTCATTAATTGCGACAGCGCCTTGCGAGCCGCCTAGTATCCACACAACAGGAATGGTTGGATCAAGTTTGAGGAACTCATACGCGCCCTCGCGCGCCGGGAGCATCAAATGTTTGCGCACCGGGTTCTCTGTGAAGGCGAATTTCTCTGCAGGAAAAAATTTTGCTGCATCAGGAAATGATATGGCAATCTTTACTGCAAATTTCCCTGCCCACTTGTTGACTCGGCTCGGCTGTGCGTCGGTTGCATAGATAACTACTGGGATACCGAGTATGCGCGCAGCGACCAGCGGTGGGAAGCTTGCGTACCCACCGGCGCCAAAGACTACATCAGGATATAAAAAGTAGAGACGCCACAGCGAGAGCACGATACCCCAGAGTGTTTTAAAACCATCGGTCACATTGCGTAGTGAAAAATAGTGGCGTAGCTTCCCTGCAGGAATTTTAAGGAACGTGACACTATTGGCATAGAGCACTTCGTTGTTGTATGGCTCGGGGGCCATGTAGTAGAGCTCTGGCTCAACTAATTTTTTATCACGCACAACCTCGTGCACCGCTTCTGCAACTGCAACTATCGGATAAAAGTGTCCGCCCGTTCCTCCTCCAGTAAATACAATTTTCATACGGCTGTGCTTGTAACTGTATCAAAAAAACACTAGTTCTTCATCCTGCGAGAGATGTTGAGTATGACACCAACCTCAGCCAAAGCGAGCGCGAGCGCGGTGCCGCCGTGCGAGACGAAGATAAGTGGCACTCCAATGAGCGGGACGAGTCCTGTGGTTGAGGCAATATTGAAATACGACTGCCCAATGATGAGCATAATAAGCCCCACTACCACAAGGCCTCCAAACGGGTCGGGTGCTCGTGCCGCTATCCTGAGCCCAAGCACGGCAAACAATCCAAATAGTATGACAAGCAGTGTTGCCCCTATAAAGCCAAACTCCTCACCCGCAACTGCAAAGATGGTGTCCCCTATGGGCTCGGGTAGGTACTTAAACTTTTCAATACTCTGACCAAAGCCTCGGCCTATAAGTTCGCCCGAGCCTATGGCGATGAGTGACTGCTGGATCTGATACCCGGAGCCAAGCGGGTCGGCTGAGGCGTTAAGGTAGGTGTCGATACGGTCGCGTACGTGTGGGTACACGAGGGCTGCTGCGCCTATAACGACAACACCCAAAAGGCCGAGCACTGCGAGGTGCCACACTTTGCCACCACCAGCAAAAAGCATACTAATGCCTGCAAGGCCGATAATGATCACTCCTGCGGTGTTGGGTTGCAGCAAGAGCAGCACCGCGGCACTCCCAGGAATAAGTGCAAGTGGTAGTATACCCCCGCGCAGAGTCTTGATGGTTTTAAAGTGCGATGAGTATACAGCAGCAAGAAACAGCACCGTCGCAAACTTGAGTATTTCCTCAGGCTGGAAAGAGAAGCGACCTATCATGATCCAACGGGAGGCTCCTTTGAGCGAGAGCCCTACGTGCGGTACAAACGTGAGAATAGTGAGAAAGAGCGCAAAGGCAAAAAAGTATGGGGTGTAGGGACGGATCTTTTGATAGTCCACACGTGCAAAAAAAATAAGGAGAATACTGCCGCACACCAAGCCAAACAGGAGTTGGCTTGCTGCAACCGAGGTAAAACTTGCTCCCCCATCGCGCGCCAAAAGTCCCATTGCTGCCGAGGTAAAAATGAGCAGCCCAAAGGTAACAAGCGCACAAAGCGCCAAAAGAAACGGCGTATCTATGGACTTGGTCTTACTCATCTATACGAGTGCAACACTCATGCCGATAATGGCGCACAACACTCCCACTATCCAATATCGCATCGTGACCTTGTAGGGCGGCCACCCGAGAGCTTCAAAGTGGTGATGGAGAGGTGCGATGCGCAGAAGCTTTCGCTTCAAAAGTTTCTTCCATAGTACTTGCAGTATGTTTGAGGCTACAGTAGCAACCAGTGGCAGTGCGATGATGGGGAGTACCGCCACTCCTTTGCCACCTCCTAGAGTATCGGTAAGAAACGCTACAGCCGTGAGGAGCAGCGAGAGCCCCATGGTTCCTGTTTCTGAGAGATAAAATCGGGCGGGAGGAATGTTAAACCATAAAAACGCAAGCGTGCCGCCGGTAACTGCGGCACACAGCGCTGCAATATCCATTTGGTGTTGGAAAAATGCTATACCGGCATACGCGGCAAAGATGCTGGAAAATACGCCACCCGCTAGCCCATCAATACCATCTATAACACCCCCTGCGTATACAAAGAGCGCCACCAAGATGAAGCATGGTATGAACCATATACCGAGCGATAGTTGGCCATCAAAAGGGATCGATATTGCGGTCACGCCAAGCTTTGCATAAAACCACCAGGCACACAGGAGTGCTACGCTTGCGACAAACAAGAGCCGCACACGCAGACGCAAACCTCTTTTCCCCTGCACTTCAAATAAATCATCAAACAATCCAACGAGTGCTCCTGCTATGAACGCGACAAGCGGCACCCAAGTTTGGTTGCGGCTAATAAAGGCAAGTTGGCCAAACGCCTCAGGATAGAAGGCGCCGAGCAAAGAGAGGAGTGTTGCGGTGATAAGCACGCTCATCCATACGACGATGCCGCCAAAGCGTGGTGTCCCTACCTCTTTTGTCTCATGGAGTCTGTTAAAGGTTTCTGCTGGTGTGCCGTCAAGTGCAACTTTGCCTGCTTTGGGCTTCCACATTTTGTATGCATAGAGAAAGTGCGTGAGTATGGGAGTTATGCCTATCCCTATCAAAAAGGTTACTGTTGCAGGAGTAAATATGCGCAATGCTTCAATGGTTGTCATAGTGAAGGGTTGTTACGCAGAGCGGATATAAGCGTGGTGACGTCGTCAAAACGCCCCTCGTGTGTTGAACCGAGCACAACCACAATAACGGGGTGGTTTATCTCAACATCAAACACGGCCACCAGGTTGCCGCCTGCTAAGTCAGTATAGCCGGTTTTTGCACCGATGAAACCAGGGATAGTGAGCAGTGGCACGGCAGTTGCTTTGGCGGTGATCGTCTTTGAACCAACTGTAATTGAGACGGTGGGTTGGCGTGTGAGTGTAAAGTACTCAGGATTTTGTTTATAAAAAAGAGCCGCAAGCCGCGCCACGTCGTATGCACTTGCATATGCTCCTGAAGAACTCCCGTTGGTATCGAGCCCTGTTGGATTATAAAAGTGGGTATTGAGAAGTCCGAGATTTTGTGCAACCTCATTCATACGGTCAAGATACCCCTCGCCCAAACTCTCTGCCGCTGCTTGCATCGCAACGTTTGATGAAGCAACCAGGCCGATGCGGATGAGTTGGTCGAGTGTGGCGCTGTCTCCTGTTTTAAAATCTTGGTCGGACGCTGCCTCTTTCATGGACAGCGCTTTTTTACTAATAGGTATCAAGGTCTCAGGGCTTTGTGCAATAAGCAAAATCTCTGCAGTCATCAACTTGGTTATCGATGCTAGGGGCACTACCTCGTTTGGATTTTTTGCATACAACACCGATCCGTCGCGCGGATCAAACACCACAGCTGCTGTAGCAGCAAGTGTAACGTCGCTGATGGTTGGTGTGGTCGCGAGTGATACGGCGGCAAGCTCGGGAGTATGCTGGAGCGCCACGAGCGCCGTGGAGCCACCAGCGACCAAAAGCACCAGACCGCTCGTCGCAAAGAGCGCAAAGACGGTATGAGTGTGGTAAGGGATTTTTACTTTTTTCATGATGTGCTCTGCTCTTCTTTATATGCCCCCTCAAGGCTATGCAATTTTTCACGCACAGAGTCGTAGTCGGGGATGTCGCGCACGTGGGTGGCGCCAAGACTCGCTAACAGCTCAGTTGTTGGTTCATACAAAAAAGAGCGATCATCTTTTGGGTTAGGTATGCGGCGGATCAGCCCACGCACGCTCAGTGTGCGCAGTGTTTGGGCAGAATTAACGCCACGGATAAAGTCGATATCTGAGCGTGACAAAGGCCCGCGATAGATAATAGCGGCGAGCACCTCTAGCCCAGCGCGGCCGATGTCTCGTGAGAGTTCGTCTCGGCGCACCTGCTCCACGGCGTCGGCTGCCTCAGAGTCGATGCGCAACTCAAGACTTGTACCATCATCAATCACCACCACTCCTCGCTGCTGTGCCTCGCGAAGCAGAGTTATGCCGCGCGCGAGCGCCTCGCTGTCGACTGCCAGCATCTTGATGAGTTCGGTACGAGTCAGTGGTTTGCCGAGGGCAAACAAGAGAGCCTCAATTTTTTTTGCAGTCGTGTGGTCATTCATAACGTGGCGTAGACACGGCGTCAGATTGGAGCGTGATATCTCCAAACTGCTCGTGCTGTTGTGCTTGTAGTATACCCTGCTTCACGAGCTCAAGGAGTGCCAAGAAACTCACAATGACGGTGTGTTTGTGCTCCTGAAGATCTGTCTCAGAGGCGCGACCAAGGCCAGAGAATTCTCGAAACGAAAGTGCAAAGGCACTCGAGACGCGTGCCGCGAGCTGCTCTATCATCTCTTCGAGCGAGATTATTTTCTTTACGGCGATCTTTGGCAGCGTCAGAGTAGTAGGAAAGCCGTCGATGAGCGCTTGGCCTGCTTGGCGCAGCGAGTCGGGGGTAATAGCAGGGTCAAAAATATACAACGGTTCCCACTGTGGTGTGCTTACCTCATGTAGGTATGGTCGCTTGGTTGCTAAGCCGAGCACCCTCCCTGCCTCTTTGATGAGTTGGTATACGGCTAAGCGATACTCAAGCTGCTTGATGTCTCGCGACTCCTCTGGCGAGAGTTGCAGAGTTGGTAGGAGCGAGCGCGACTTGATGAGCAAAAGAGTAGCGGCGAGTGAAATGAACTCAGCGGTCTCCCCTACTGGCATCTCGGTCATGCTGTTCACGCGCGCGATGTACTCGTCAGTAACGGCGCTGAGCGTTATGTCATTAATAAGCAACTTGCGCTTTTCAATCAGCTCAAGCAACAAATCAAGTGGTCCTTCGTATACAGCAGTTTTAACGGAGATAGGCATAGCAAGAGTCGCTTCAACAAAATCAAACCTTCGGGAGGCGCAAATTTTCCTGCTGATAAAATTTGCTCTGTCCTCGCGCCGACGCGCTGCGGATGCTCCCTCAGGCTTGTTTTGTTTTGCTTCTACTATTTTACTTCACTTTCAATAAAGTGCAGGAGGAAACGCACCGGTGCGCCAACGGCACCTTTTGCCAAATATTCATCAGGGCGTGCGGTCATGCGTGGCGCCATGTCGATGTGCACCCAAAGGCACTCAAGCTCTTTTGCGAACTCGCGCAAAAACATGCCGCCCGCTATGACGCCCCCATCGCGGCTTGAGCCATCGGTCGAGAGGTTAGGTATGTCACCAAACGTGCCTTTTACCATCGGCTCGTACTCCTCCCATGCAGGCAGTGGCCACATGTAGTCACCACTTTTTTCAGCGATAATCATCAAGTCATTAATTTTTTGCTCCTCGTTGGTCATGAAGCATGAGGCGACCGTGCCAACAGCGACGAGTGATGCACCGGTAAGAGTTGCAACATCCACTACCGCCTTTGGCTTGTAGCGCTTGGCATAGGTAATGCCGTCAGCGAGAATGACGCGACCTTCGGCATCAGTGTTGAGCACCTCTATCGTTTTGCCTGAAAGCGATTTTAGTATGTCGCCTGGGCGCACCGCTCCGGCTCCTGCCATGTTTTCAACGGCAGGTACGAGGCCAATAACATTTGCTTTGAGTTTTAATTTTGCTGCCAGTGCGACCGCATGTATGACCGCAGCACCACCCGACATGTCCATGTGCATCTCATACATATGGTCCCCGGTTTTGATGTTGAGGCCGCCAGTATCAAAAGTGACACCCTTGCCAACTAGGACCACGGGACGCTCATTTTTAGCAGCCCCAAAATACTCCATAACGATAAACTGCGGCTCATCTTTGGAACCTTTGCCGATACCCAAAATAGCCCCCATACCGAGCTTTTCCATCTCCTTCACCCCAAGCACCTTAAGGGTCACTTTGGTGCCCTGGAGGGCCTTTTTGGCGGCCTGGGCGAGGGTCCTCGGGGTCATGTCGCCGCCCGGGGTGTTGGCTAGCACACGGCAGGCGTTTACCTCCTGTGCCACTAACTGCCCCCTCTTGAACCCTGCTTGTGCCTCCTTGGATATCTCACCGCAGACAAGCACCTCCTCAACCATACTCCACCCCTCTTTGGGCTTGGTCTTGTAGGTGTTGTGCTCATAGTTGGCCATCTCAAACGCTTCAGCAACGAGCGAGCCAAACTCAGTGGCAGTTAGGTCGTTGAGTTTTGGAAACGCTGCTTGATCGAGTGCGAGTGCCAATTTTTTTACCTTGTTTTGTTTAGCGGTCGTGATGATGGAGCGGCAGATCAAAATAAAATTGCGTCGGCACACCTCGGCAAACTTTTTGCCGATACCCACCTCAAGCTCCTCACCCTCGGTGCTAAGCCGTTTAAAAGACGACTCGGTGACATGCGCGCGCACATACCCCTTTGGAGCCTTTTCAATAGCGGAAGTAAAGTTGATTTTCATAGATGTTGCCAGTCTACCAAATTTACTGTCATATGGTGAGAGTTGACATATGCAAAATATAATGTAATTTGTTACCCCGGGCGGCCACAGTGTGGCCGCCCGGATTTTGTTTTGACAAAGAAAAATTTTACTGTACTTTATCTGCAGCAACAGAACACAGGGGGCTAATAGTCATGCAAACGTTGAGTGTCTTAATTGTGCATACCGAAGCACGTAAACGCACGATAATCAGAGGTTTGCTTGGTCTACAACTGGGCATTAACTACACAGATGCTGCTGAACATACTTCGGGAGCTATAAGCAAGCTCAAGGGCGGCTATCACTACGACATGGTTATTTGCCAATACAACATGGCCGGCCAAAACGGTCTCGATGTCTTGTCTTCGCTGCGTAAAATTGGCAAGTATTATTCGACGCCATTTATTTTGCTTGTTGACGCAAACGAGACTATGAATGGGAAAAGCGCACTTGAGAGTATTGAGATGCTAAAGGATTTTAGTGCAGTATCCACACTGGATGAGTTAGCAGGAACGGTCCGCCGTGTCATAAGTAGGCATACAGCATGAAAGCTCCTCTCCCCGCCGGTTGGCCCATGTGGCCCCGGTGGGATTTTTGTTTATACCTGAGGAGTTCATAACTCATTTGACTATAAAACTGGAAGGTGTCTAATAGACGCCGCAGCTCGGGCATTTCGCTTGGGCTTAATGGGAGGCGTCGGTGAAGGCAATCAATATTCTGATTGTCGATGAGAGAGGTAATACAAGTCCGCAATACTGTGAGCAATTATGCAGAAGCGGGTATAGTACACCTTCAAGCGATGGAACATATGCGCATATCACTATAGCCACAAGTGGCGATAATGCGGTTGGCTTATTGAAACGTTCTAAACTCAAAAAGTATGCCCCATTTGATCTGGTCATATGCCCGTTCGTTATTTTCCTCGGGTCGAGCACTGTCGAACTTCTCGAAGCGGCTCAAGAGGATGGGATTATTGTGCCCGTTATTGTGCTCATAGATCTGAACGCTGACCAAGATTATTCCGATAAAAAAGTCCTTGCTGTATCGGGTAGAAACCTATATGCAAACAACGTTTGCTATATGGACGTTGGACATATGTGCAGACTGGGTGCAGCAATTAAGCATTTACTGGGGCAGAAAGTCCCCTGAAATTATCCCGCCGAACCAGTGTCGGCGGGATTTATTTTTGACAAAACACAATTTTGCTGTTAAAAATAGTTGTTGTTCTTTGTGGAGGTTTTGTCGTGTCCGACGCTAACCAGCCGAGCCAGCCTCTGTTTATCAGGTTGCCCAGAAGGGATGTCCTTATCCAAAAACTCAGGGAGGTGGGTGGAGAAGATTTTGCTCCTCTATACCCTCTTATTTATGAAAATGTTGGTGTCGAGATGAACCCTGAGCAAATCAAGACACTTGTTCTTACTGCCGTCATTGCCTTTTTGGAGCAGCACTCTGGCGACCCAAAATTCTCCTCGGGTCGTGTAGGTAACCTTATCCCTGGCCTTCTGAGGGCGCTCATGCCTACAGCAAAGGAGTATTCACCAACAGACATGATTCCTGCGCAAGTCGCTATACTATTGCAACAAATTCGTTTGCTACTCAACCAGCAGAGCTGACCTTCCCAACTCCTCTCCCGCCGGGTGGCCCACGCCACCCGGCGGGATTTACTTTTGACTAGAATAAAATATAGTGATATTACTATTTTAGAAAATAACCTGGAGTACTAGCTATGAGTATACAGGAAGATCTCAAGGATCTCGAAGCGCGCCTCGTCGTGAATATATTGGAATTATTGAAAGAGAAGGGACATCAGGTGTCCCCAGAACATTTGTCGGTCACTATTAAAGTCAAGCAGGCAACATTTTCCGACCAACTGGATGAGTCCGATTGGGCTATGGTGCTGGACTCGCAGCTTGATTGGACTGACGAGGAGCGAGCTTTTTTAGAGTATGTAAAAAATAACAACAATAAGCCGACTCATCTTCCGCAAGGGAAAGATTACCGCTTTGCCAACGGAATCAATAATTTCCTCGCTATGCATGTCAGCGCCTTTCTTTTGAGTAAGCGCAAGCGCTGCTACAGTATTCGAAAGCGTGACCTGTCTTTGCTGGGAACTGAAAAACGAAAACGTCGATAATCTTCCTCTCCCCGCCAGTTGGCTCACAAGCCACTGGCGGTTTCACTTTTGACTTTTTGGTAAAAATATTTTATTTTAATGCAAACGTTCCTTGGGGGCGACAATGCAAAAAGACAGAGATATCCTTAATGGATTCGCAAAAGCTCGGCAGGCTATAGAACTACGTCTTTTTGAAAGTAATTTAAGGGAAGTTTTGTTAAGGCACGCATTTTTTTACGAAGACTTATGTGCAGGGAATGATAATAAACTGCTCTGACAGCTCCCCCTCCCGCCGGTTGGCTCACAAGCCACCCGGCGGTTTCGCTTTTGACAATATATATAACATGTATTAAAAACAACATGTCAACAGTTCTTTGAGGTGAAACATGTCCAATGACCCCGGAATGGTCATCCTGCCTGGTAGCATGGAAATGCAGCTGAAATTCGACGCTATCAGTACAGATGGAGAGCTCCAGATTATGCTCTTCAAGCCGCTGTTGCGATCGGCAGGATCTACTCGGAAATGGTATTCGATAATAGCTCTGGTTCAGGCTGCATTTCAGGAATTTACTATCCTTTGTCCTGAGGTAGCACAAGCAATGGATCTGGACACACTTCTTCCTAAGCTTGTCCGAGCGGTTTCGCCGACCGAATGCATCGCAATTCTAAACCTCGTCATTTGGGAGGAAGCAGTAAGAACCCTTCGCGATTCCTAACCCCCCCCGCCGGGTGGCCCATGCCACCCGGCGGGATTTGTTTTTCAATCCCTTACTCTTTTGTGTCAGTTGAAAGCAGAATGTCGATGCGGTTCATGTCGCGGGGGAAGAGTGTTGCTTCGCGGATATTTTTGAGCTCCAAGATTTGCATCGTCATGCGCTCAGCGCCAAAGGCGAAGCCTCCTTCAGGTGGTGCGCCATAGCGGAACGCTTCGAGGAACATTTCGATCTTCTTAGGATCCATCTTCCACTCCTCTACATGCTGCATGAGCTGCGCGTAGTCGTTGATGCGGCGGCCGCCCGAGAGCCACTCACGCCCACGGCACAGGAGGTCCACTCCCTCGTTAAACTCAGGGTTCTTAGGATTTGGATATACATAAAACGGCTTTTGGCGGGTTGGGTAGCCATAGACATACACGAAGTCTGAGCCCGTCTCTTCTTTAATGATTTCGCAGATTTCTTGCTCGTCTTGAGAGCTGAGGTCTTTCTCGCCTACAATATCGCGCCCTCTTTTTTCTTTAATTTTTTCTTGCGCTTCGGTAAGTGAGAGTGTTGGTGTTTCCGCGATCATTACCGGTAGAGTTGCACCCAAGAGTTCTAGCTCAGCTTTGCGAGTCTCACCAAGCACCTGCAAAATGTAGCGCACCACATTCTCTGACATGTCGCGCACATCTCGCCAGGAGTCGATGAATCCCATTTCGGCGTCGAGCGAGACGAACTCAGTAATATGCCTCGTTGTGGCGCTTGGCTCGGCACGAAACACCTTGTTGACCGAGAAGACACGTTCAAACGCGGTCATAACTATTTGCTTGTAGAGTTGTGGCGACTGGGTGAGGTAGGCCTTTTTATCAAAGTACTCGACCTCGAACACCTCTGCCCCACCCTCAGCGCTCGCTGGGGTTATTGCTGGTGCTTGAAATTCGAAGAAGTCCTGCGACTTCATGTATTCGCGAAAGGCGTCGATGATAGTTGCCTGTACTTTAAAAATTGCTTGGAGTCGTGGGTGGCGTAGCGTGAGTGCGCGGTGGTCGAGCTCGGTGGTGAGGTCGAGGTTGTAGCCGTCGAGTGACATATCAAAGGGTAGAGATTCAGCTTTTGCGAGTATCTC
>JAUPWA010000022.1 GCA_030916835.1 Patescibacteria group bacterium
GAGGTCCAAATATCACCAGTCGAACCATCTCCAAAAGCCGTAACCGCTACGAGCTTCGTGCCATCCGCGGAAGAAGCAACGCTTTGCCAATATTGAGACGTCGCACCGGTACCAATAGTTTGGTTAGTCCACGTCTCTCCTGAGTCAGTCGAGGTCCAAATATCACCACTCGGTTCGAGCGCAGCGAGTTTAGTTCCATCTAACGAACCCGCTATTGAATACCACACATGACCTGACGCTCCAGTTCCTGTAGTTTGGTTCGTCCAGGTACTACCAGAGTCGGCTGAGGTCCAGATATCTCCTGAACCTGTTTCAGCCGCAGCTAATTTAGTTCCATCTGAGGATGATGTGATTGCATACCAACTAAGACCCGATGCAGCAGTTCCAGTTGTGAGGTTGGTGACTGTACCCTCTGCAGAGACAGAGGTATCACCAACACGAAATGCAGTGTAAAAACCCGTACTCGTAAGAAGTACAAATACCAAGATTTTTAGCAAAGAACGCTTCGCGCGGGCACGTAAGAACATTTGTTAATTATACGGCTCTAATAAAGTATTTTTTAGAATAATTAACTCTATTTCTGTGTATAACTTTTAGAGCAAAAATGCCTCAAAAAAAACTTTAAGAAACATACAATAAAAAAAATCGTGAGGATTTGGTAGTCCTAAATGGTCATACAAACACCCAGGAGAAGTAAATTTTGAAAAGTAAAAACTGCCCGAGAGCACTTCAAGTTAACCTGCCCAACTGGATTACACTGGAATTTTAAATCTCGGCTAGCCGAGATTTACTTACTTTTCAACGCTATATCGGATATCCAAGATGTAAAAGTTAGGAGGAAAGAGCCTATCAGGGCCGCGACAAAACCCTCTACATGGAACCCAGCTATGAAAGTTGCTAAGAACCAAAAGAGTAACGCGTTGAGTACGAAGCTAAAGAGACCAAGTGTCACTATGTTGATGGGGAGAGTAAAGAGAAAGAGTAGCGGGCGGAGTGTAACACTCACCACTCCCCACAAGACTGCCACTATGAGCGCTATGTAGAAGCTCGTAATCTCTATCCCTGGCACAAAGCGCGCTATGAGGAGCAGGCCCCCAGCCACTATGATAAGTTTTGCAATCAGTCTAGTCATACGTGTATGATTCTAAAACGAGGCACCTCTACCCCATCAACCAACACTTTCTCAACAAAATTACTCAATGGGCGCACCCAGATATGTTCCTGGTCATACAGCGCCTTATACACCACAACATCGCTCTCGTCTGCCTCGTTCTTAGCGAGACACACTATTTCATACTCACCCCCTCTACTATAATGACGATACTTTTCTCCAGTTTTTGGCATATAAATAGTGTATACCTAACGCAGCAAAAGCAATACAAGCATACGCTATCGCTTAGCCGATATATGTTACAAAATAAGAGATTCTCGTTTTACCGAAATAAATTATATTGTTTTGTCTTCACAAGTTTGGCCGTTTCGCTCAATCCTTAGAGGGTACTCTTCAATATTTGTGACTGAGCCGTTACCAAAGGTCAGTTCCACTGCCAGGCCGTGTTGGGTGCCGGTGCTGAAGTATTGGTCAAAGATAAAGTTACCGAGCGAGTAGTAGACCGGGGTGTGGTCAAGATACTCGTGCTGCCCCACCACATGCGGGTGCGAGCCTATGATGGCTTTAGCCCCACTTTCAGCAAACAAGATAGCGAGCGGTTGTATATTTTTAATTGAGGTTGAGTATTCAGTCCCCCAGTGCGCAAACACTATAACAGTGCGCCCTAGAGAGGACTCTTCGTATATGCGCTGTGCAACAGCCTCTGCTGATGCACCGCCAAATTCGTTGTACGCAACAAATGAAAGATGTTCACCATACTCATCAACACGATATATCGGTTCATCGCCAACACTACCACCAAAGTATCCTACTCCTGCTGTATCTAAGTAGGTGTGAGTTTGCACGACACCATCGCGACCAAAATTAAGTATGTGGTTGTTACCCAACGTCACCGCGCGCACGTTATGTCGCGCGAGAACTTCTGCGGTTGTTGTTGGGAACGTGAACACATAGTTTTTTGCTGAGCCTGGTATTGATCCTAAACTTATTGAAGCTTGTGTAGTGATTGGGCCTTCGAGATTACCAATAACAAAATCAACACTTTTTAAAAGTGGGTCTATGCACGCAAGCGGATAGTCATCTCCATACACACTCATCTGCGCACGTATAAATCGATCAAAAAACATATCCCCCACAAACAAGATGCGCAGCGGCTTAGTGGTACTGGCAACTTCTGATGTTGAGACCACATTGAGCGTGCCAGAGACCTCCGCCTTGACTTGCGGATGAATATATATCGAAACGCACATAAGAGCAGCTGTGGCTACGCACACTGCCGCTCCTATGAAATAGTAGTGTTTTGGCACGCCGGGGTTCATCCCCTCTTTTGTACCATGAGTTGTTGGTGTTCAGGAGTGTTCTTCAGTCCGCAGTTTTTCCACTTCTTGCCAGAGCTGCAGGGGCATGGGTCGTTGCGACCAATCTCTCCCGCGGGTACTCCTGTGGAAACTTCAATAACACTCGATGGGCCGGGCGCGGTCACCCCAAGCGTTGTTGCTTGGTTCACCACTTGTTTGTTCATACCTTCGAGTATCTGAAACACTCTATCCGCGAGCATGAGCTCCATGTCTTTGTATATGCGAGTACCCTCTTTGCGATACTCAACAAGTGGGTCACGCTGGCCGTAGGCACGCAAATTAACTGAACCGCGCAAATACTCCATAGACTCCAAATGCTCCACCCACAGCATGTCGAGCGCTTGCAGAACAGCACCACGCATAGCAGCCATAAGTGGCTCGTCGCCAAACTCGGTGATTTTCGTATCTAAAAGTTTTTGTGCCTCTTCATTACCACCTGCAAGCTCACGCAACAGGTCGTGGATATCGAGCAGTGTACCTAAAAGGATTTTACGACGGCGCTCATATACCGCACGGCGTTGCTTGTCGAGCACGTTGTCATACTCGAGCACATGCTTGCGCGCATCAAAGTTAAATCCTTCAATTTTTGTTTGTGCACTCTCGAGAGCGCGACTCACCATACTATTTTGAATGGGCTCATCCTCGGCAATACCAAAACGACCCATAAGATTTTTGAGAGAGTCTGGCGCAAAGACGCGCATGAGGGTATCTTCAAGCGACACAAAGAACTGCGTCTCCCCTGGGTCACCCTGGCGTCCTGAGCGGCCACGAAGCTGGTTGTCGATACGACGCGCCTCGTGCCGCTCGGTACCAATAACAAACAGACCGCCAAGATCCTTTACCGCTGTTGCCTCCTCGGGAGTTGCGAGCGGGCCACCAAGCTTAATGTCGACACCGCGACCTGCCATGTTAGTGGCAACGGTCACCATGCCTTTTTTGCCTGCCTCAGCGACTATTTCACCCTCTCGCTCATGGTTTTTTGCATTGAGAATCTCGTGTGGGATACCCTCGCGGTGCAAGTATGCAGAGAGTAGCTCGTTCTTTTCAATTGAGACGGTACCCACAAGAACCGGCTGGCCCTTCTCATGCAACTCTTTTACCTTGCGCGCAAGAGCTTTAAACTTTCCTGTTTCAGTCTGAAAAATAAGGTCATGATTATCTTTGCGCACTACCGTGCGGTTGGTCGGGATCTCAAGCACATCAAGCGCATACACCTTGTAGAACTCTTCAGACGAGGTTTTGGCAGTACCAGTCATGCCCGAGAGCTTGTCGTAGAGACGGAAATAGTTTTGGTACGTTATTGAGGCATAGGTGCGCGACTCCTTTTGTACCACAACACCCTCTTTTGCCTCTATGGCCTGGTGCAGCCCTTCGCTCCATCGGCGGCCTGGCTGTAGGCGGCCCGTAAATTCGTCCACGATAACCACCTCACCGCCACGAACGACATACTCTTTGTCTTTATAAAAAAGAGCTTTGGCACGTACCGCTGTTTCGAGATGATGTACAAATTTAATACCCCGTTCGGTATAGATATTTTCAACCCCAAGCAACTTCTCCGCTTTTTCTATGCCGGCATCAGTCATCTGAATAGCCTTTTGCTTTTCATCAACAGTAAAATCTACATCGTGCTGCATCTGTGCTGCTATTGCAGCAAACTGGCGGTACAAGTCCTCAGACTCCTGTGCAGGAGCTGAAATAATGAGTGGTGTGCGTGCCTCGTCAATAAGGATAGAGTCAACCTCGTCTACAATGGCGTAGTAGTGGCCACGCTGCCGCAATTCGTCGGGGCGATAGCTGATATTGTCACGCAAGTAGTCAAAACCAAACTCTGAGTTGGTGCCGTAGGTGATATCAGCTTCATAGGCACGAGCGCGCGTACAGGGGCGCAAAAATTCATGGAAGACACGGAAGCTCCCCTCCTCATCACGCACCGCATCAACGTCGGTATGTGTGGGGTCATACAAGAATGACGATTCATGATTGATGATGCCAATAGACATACCGAGTGCTGCGTAGACCTGTCCCATCCATACTGCATCGCGGCGCGCAAGGTAGTCGTTCACCGTCACCACGTGCACTCCCTTGTTCATAAGCGCATTAAGGTACGCGGGTAGAGTTGCTACAAGGGTTTTACCTTCACCAGTTTTCATCTCGGAGATACCACGCTTATGGAGCACCATGCCACCAATAAGCTGCACATCAAAATGGCGCAACTTTACCGTACGCTTGGCAGCCTCTCGCACCGCTGCAAATGCCTCAGGAAGGACGTCGGATACACTCTCCCCCGCAGCAAGCCGATTGCGCAACTTGTGCGTCATAGAGCGCAACACCTCGTCCGACAGCGCCTCCATTTCAGGCTCAAGGGCGTTGATACGCTCGAGCATACCCTGGTGCTGGCGAAGCACTTTTGAAGCCTCATCGCCAAAGAGTTTCGATAGTCCGAACATGCAAGGATACTACCACATATTGGACTTTTTTTCTTCCTCCAAAGGAAAATCCCCCAGCACTGGTCTAGTGTGGGGGATTTTCCTTCCGAGAGGATCATTTGAAAGACAAAACGCCTTTCAAAGAAATCACGCTTTAGCGGCGTGCTTTCTTCTTTGCTGCTTTCTTTTTCTTTGCTGCCATGTTAGTAGCGATACTTCGCTAAAATTGGTTGCGCATCGATCGACCTTGTTTGTTATGAGCCCATGGACTCACGAGCAAACACATATCGATGCTCTACACATAAGTATCGAGTATGTTCTCTTTAGAAACAATGAATAATAATTTCAAACTGTGGATATCTTTTAAAAATTTTTTACGAAATAATTTTTACTTCGTGTTCAATACTGATACCGCACTCATTAAAAATTTTTTCACGCACACTGTTTGCAAGAGCACGCACCGCGCTCGCGCTCGTTCCTCGGCGCGCTGCGATAACGAGAGCTTGTTTTTCAAACAAACGCGCACCACCCTCACTATACCCTTTGAGGTGCAGCACGTGGTCAATGAGCCACCCAAGAGGAATTTTTACCCCATCAGTCTCCGGCATGCTAAACTGCGGCATCGCAGGATAACGTTCAAGAAGTTTGCGGGCTTCGTCTTTCGACACAATAGGGTTTTTAAAGAACGAGCCTGCACTCCCCTCCTTGAGCAAGTCGGGGAATTTGCCTTCACGAATATGTAACACGGCTTCTCGAATCGTTCGCAAGGGAGGGTTGGGTTGCTCAGCGAACATTTTTTGTAAATCAGTATACGAAAGATCAGGTTGTGCTTGGTGCGAAAGCGCATACACGGCATGTATAACTATGTATTTCCCTGCTTCTAGAGTAAAAATGCTTTCTCGATAGCCAAATCGACACTCTGTAACATGCAATCGTTCAACTGTTTTGCTGTGCGTATTAAAAACATCCACGCCGGCGAAGGTTTGACTCTGCACTTGGCCGTATGCACCAATGTTACCAACAACAGCTCCACCAACCGTGCCAGGAATACCTGATAGATTCTCTACACCCCAGAGATCCCTATCGATCACCTCGGACACAAATCCATCCCACGACTCTCCAGCCCCCACAGTAACAGTGGTTTGTGACCCTTCTATCTCATAGTCGATACCCTCAATTGCCACCTGTAGCACTAAGCCTCTAAAGCCTCGATCGTCTATGAGCACATTAGATCCTCCTCCAAGCACACAGACGGGCATATTCTTTTCATCTGCAAACGCAAGAGCCTCTTTGAGCTCATCTGTTGTGCCCACCCGGGCAAAGTATCGCGCAGGACCTCCTATCCCAAAGGTAGTGTGCGGTGCGAGCGGCACATGCTCTTCTATATACATATCGTGAGTATACGTCTGTTACCACAAACGAAAAACCCCAGCAGGTGCGGGGGTTTTCGTGAACCATTGTGCTTTGGTTGATTCTCTTGAGTATATTTAGAACATCATAACCTTTGTCGTACTCACAGCAGAGCTTGCATTTGAGCCTGCGATAGGTGCACAACGCAATTCAAACGTGGTCGCTTGTTGAATGTTATTCACCGTCAAGTACGTAATACCTGAGTACGGCGACACGTTCGCAGAAGCCGTATCCAGGAAAGTCGATCCAACTGCTGTGGTTGCTTTGACGGTGCAGCCTGAGGTGGTCTTTGCCAACCATGTCAGCACAGTGAGATCTCCAGGGTCAAGCGTGGTTGGTGAGGAGTAGAAGAAGCTTATAGTTGGTGCTGGACCACTTGTTTGGCTAGGCGCAGTCGGGGTGGGTGTTGGAGTAGGTGTAGGCGTCGGAGTTGTAGTCTGCGTCACCGGAGCCTGATAGTTAACCGTTACGGTGCGTGTTGCAGCACCACCCGTAGCACCTACGAGTGCGGTGCAGGTGAGCTGGTAGGTGGTTGACTGTGTGATAGCAGGTGTCGTTGCTGAAGCAGAGCTGGTGTAGCTTACTGCGCGCATATCACCAGAGATTGGTGAGACGGTACATGACGCGGTGTTGCTTGCTGACCACGCGAGAGCTGCCGCATTTCCACCTACCACAGTGGTTGGTGATGCAGTAAACGAACTTATGGATGGATTAGGGACGGTTTGGGTTGGGGCGGGGGTTTCTGTGGGAGTTGGTGTTGGTGTTGGCGTGGGAGTAGGCGCTGGCGTATCCACAGTCTGCGGAGTGCAGGCAATAGCAGCACGAGTCTTAGGACCAAGGATGCCGTATGCAGAGTCGCTTGCAGAGGTAATAAGACCAAGGGCTAGCTGGAGCTTCCC
>JAUPWA010000023.1 GCA_030916835.1 Patescibacteria group bacterium
CCAATTGAGACGAGCGCAATAACTGAGGCAATACCAATAACAATGCCTAAGATGGTGAGCCCGGAGCGCACCTTGTTTGCAGAGAGTGCAGTATATGTTTCTTGGAGGGTGTCTTGTAGTGTCATGCGGTGTGGTGTGCGTGCCGTCGCTTATGCGCACTGCTATCAGAAACTATTTCACCGTCGCGCAGAGTGATAATACGCTGTGCATGCTCGGCAACATCCGGTTCGTGCGTGATGAGTACGATGGTGCGGCCAAACTCTTTATTGAGTTTTTGAAAGGTACCAAGGACCACCTCTCCCGTTTTTGTGTCGAGGTTGCCGGTGGGCTCGTCAGCAAGGATGAGGGTGGGGTCGTTCACAAGTGAACGCGCAATAGCAACACGTTGGATTTGCCCGCCTGAAAGCTCATTACTTTTGTGCATAAAGTGACTCTCGGGGAGCCCTGCAGCGATAAGTGCTTTGTGTGCGCGTTTTTCACGCGCATGAGCAGCTACTCCTGCGTACAGCAACGGCAGCATCACATTGCGCACAACAGTTGTGCGTGGCAAAAGATTAAATGACTGAAATACGAAACCAATGTTATTTTTGCGGATCTCAGCAAGTTCTTCGTCTGATAATTTCGACACATCCCTACCATCAAGCTTGTACGTGCCAGACGTGGGTGTGTCTAAGCAGCCAAGGATATGCATAAGAGTCGACTTACCAGAGCCTGAAGGCCCCATAATAGCGACAAACTCACCATCCTTTATGGTAAACGAAACACCTTTAAGCGCTTGAAACGTGTTTTCGCCATTGCCGTAGGACTTTACGATATTATGTATGTCGATCATGTGTTTAACGTACTCCGGGGCCCCCAAAGCCACCGGCGCTGGTGCGACTTGCTGCACTGCTAGCGGCACCCGCTACTCCAGTTGTGGTTCTTGTCACTATTTGCTGGCCAAGGTCTAGGCCAGTTAGTATGACGGTGTTTTTTGCATCAGATAGACCTGTCTGTACTGGTACAAGTAGAGGAGTTTGTTTAGTGATTACACCAGTAGTGCCTGACATTGTTGTTGTGGCGAGTGCTGGGTCAAAAAGCTGAACATAGGTCTGGCCGTTTTGTGTTTTTATGGCACTTGATGGCACCGTCAATGCGTCTTGAGCAATACCTGTCTGAATAACAGCGTTTACTGTCATGCCACTTTTTATACGGGCGTCTTGGGTGTCAAAACTAATACGCACCTCATAACTCACCACTCCTTGCGAGACAGTGCCAACTGAGTCGATTTGCGCGATGGTGCCGGTGAGCGTGAGGTCGGGGATAGCATCAAACGTGAGTGTTGCTTTTTGACCAAGCTGCAACTTTGCTGCATCAACCTCGTTAACGGTAAGGCTTGCGTACTGTGCATTTGTAACAAGGGTTGCTATCGTGGTGGCGCTTTGTGCTTGATCATATTTTTGCACTGGCACTGAGCCAATGGTGCCATCAAACGGAGCTCGAACAGAGTATTTAGCAAGGGTCTGATTTGCCTCATCGAGCGCATCCTGAGCCTTCGCAACGCTTAACTCGTTTTGCTCAATGTCGAGCGTATCCGCACCGGCACGCGTTTGTGCTAGCGTCTGTTGCTTTTCAACTATGGTGTTTTTGCTTGTCGCTAAAGCATTGCGGTCACTCAGTAGCTGTGAAAGATGCGTCTGAAGTTTGGTTTGGTAGGTTTGTAAATTGGTTATGTGGGTTGATGCTCCAGCTTTGACCGTGTTGTTGCGTTTACTCATTTGGTCTACATACAACTGCACAAGGTCGTTGGCGCTCTTTACTGCTGTGGCCATGCGCGCAGTCGTGTTATATGTTTCGGTGAGTGCCGCCTCAATTGTGGTGTGGTCTGGCGTAGCACTCACGGTCTTGAGGTCTGCAAATGTTTTGTCGTAGGCGCTACGAGCTGTTTGGTAGTCGGCATATGCTGCATCTCTAAAAGCTTTTGCCCCAGTATAAAAGAGTCCTGCTTGGTCGGCGTAGTAGTCGATGTTTTGCTGGCTACCCTCGATAGTGTTGCCTAGGTCGATATCTTGGAGCGCTGCGATGATAGTTGGTAGGTCAACGAATGTGGACGTCACATCACTAAATGCATCTTGATACTGAGTTTCAAGAGATTGTTGTGCTTGCGTGAGAGCGTTTTGCTGTTGGGTGAGGGTGAGCTCGGTGGCAGGTTGCTTTAGTTTTGCGAGCGTAAGCTGTGCACTTTGTAGGTTGCGCTTTGCGGTAGTTACCTGCTGGAGCGCATCTGTTGCATTAATGGTCGCAATGAGTTGCCCAGCGCGTACGGTTTGGCCAGGTTTAACGAGCACAGAGGTAACTTGTCCGGAGACTTGCGGGGTCAGTGTGAGTGTTTGGTTTGCTGCAACTTGGCCACTTTCAGATAGAGTAGAGATAACAGTGTTTTGTGATACGGTGCTCAGTATGTAGCGTGTCTCGCCTGTAGTTGAAGTAAGTTTGCTATACACCCACCAACATACAAGTATAACTACAATACCCAGTACGGCACTCCACACACGGTGTGCTCGTACGAAATTTCTTATTTTTTGCAAATAGGTCATAAATTATCGAGGTGGTAAAACGCGAATAAAACGAGCCTGCAAAATGCCGCTAGTATCAGGTGAGCCGACAATAACTACTGTTTGGTCAAGTGTAAGGTCTGCTGGTGAACGAGCCGCGCCACCCACCACTACCGTGCTTGAGCTCACCAACACCTCAATATCATCATTTTCGCGCGAGCGCATGATGAGGATGGGGAGTGAGGTGGATGAAATAACCCCTATAGCACCATGACCCTCAGGCATAAAGCTGTGGGGCAAAAAACCAAAGAGTGGCGGCGGTCCACCAGGGCCACGGCGCATACGCTCCATCGCAGAGCGCTCTCCCCAGACGGCGCCAGCATGAAACAGGAGGGTGCCAGCAAGTAGACACAGAAGCGACACTCCCGCATAGGTTGCAAGGCGGGAGGAATGTATACGGTGTATGTATTGATGCCAGGTCATGCGGTGTGCAGTGAGGTGAACGCAACCTTACTTGAGAGTACTGCGCGGCGCAAAGACCAAACAAGGACAATCGTTGCCGAAAGTATAAGGAGCACTGCTATCGAGGGTAGTTTCTCTAAAAGGATAAAAGCAAACTCTTGCCACGAACTCAAGATAAGTTGTCGATCAGAGAAGAGGAGAGAGAAGAACTCATAAAAACCAGAGGTGTATATCTCTGAGCCTGCGTACTGGGCCAGAGGGACTAACAAAGCGCCAGAAATAAAAAAGACGCACATGTCGACCGCAAGGCGGACTCGTGCGCGGCGGCGGCGCGCTAAGGCGATACGCGAAAGTACCGCACCACACAGCCCGGCCGGCGGCTCGAGCATATCAAGGACTGTCTGCCCTCTGTTTTCCATGAGAGTAGTATACGACCGTATCCCACTATTTGGTGCTTGGTGCATATGACTATTGAGTGGATAGCGCTTTTCTCAGGCTTAAAACTGCGCGGTGGTGTCGGCTTTTAACAGTGTTTTGGGGCTGGCCGAGGAGCTCGCCTATCTCTAAAAAGGTGAGACCGTTGGTGTAGTGGAGGAGTAAAATTTCACGAGCTTCAGGC
>JAUPWA010000024.1 GCA_030916835.1 Patescibacteria group bacterium
ACCTTTAAACTCCTCCGTTACTTTTTGGGAGGATAGCGCCCCACTAAAACTACCCACCAGATACTGTCTCTGTCTGATTTTGTCATACAGGTTAGAACATACATTTCAAAAGAGTGGTATTTCACTGACGACTCCAGTACCCCCAAAAGGGTACCTTCAAAGTCTCCCACCTATGCTACGCAGTTAAAACATATGCTCAATATCAAGCTATAGTAAAGCTCCCGGGGTCTTTTCGTCTAACTGTAGGTAGAGGGCATCTTCACCCCCATTGCATTTTCACCGGGCTACTCCTCGAGACAGTTCCCCAGTCGTTACACCATTCGTGCACGTCTGAACTTACCAGACAAGGAATTTCGCTACCTTAGGACGATTATAGTTATCGCCGACATTCACCAGGGCTTATAACAGTCACCCCAACCCATTGCTGAATTGGAACACCATTATTTGACCTTCTGGCATTGGTCAAGTGTCACCCCCTATACATCCCCTTACGGGTTCGCAGGGAGCTGTGTTTTTGGTAAACAGTCGCCAGGGAATCTTTCGCTGCGGCCCCTCACCCTTGCGGGATCGGGGCAGGCCTTATCGCTAACTTACGGCCGCTTTTTTGCCGAGTTCCTTGGAGAACACTCACTCGTTCGCCTTACTCTTCTCGAGCTGATCACCTGTGTCGGTTTGCGGTACGGTCGTACGCATGCTGAAGCTTAGAAGTTTTTCTTGGCAGGCTCTTCGCTGACATCCACCCCGCGAACGGGGCGTGCTCTGCACTCTGCGATTGTTGCTAGTAAAAGCTGCACACCGGATTTTCCTGGCGTACCAATCTTCGAGCACTGACGTCAATCCAATAAGACGCGTCAACTTTTTTCCTGCGTCACTCCATCGCACATGCGCCGGTTAGGGAATATTAACCCTATGTCCATCGCCTCCGGCTCTCGCCATCGGCTTAGGCCCGACTAACCCTTCGTTGATCACCATTGCGAAGGAAACCTTGATCTTTCGGCGTGCGGGGATCTCACCCGCATTGCGGTTACTTGTGCCTGCATTCTCACTTCTCTACGCTCCACTATGGGTCACCCCTTTAGCTTCATTGCGAAGAGAACGCTCTCTTACCGCTTGCCACTACCGAAGTAATGACAAGCCCTCAGTTTCGGTACCACGTTTAAGCCCCGATTATCTTTGGCGCAGAATCTCTCGATGAGTGAGCTGTTACGCTTTCTTTCAATGATGGCTGCTTCTAAGCCAACATCCTCATTGTCTAAGAAATTCCACCTCCTTGTGATGCACTGAACGTGGATTTTGGGACCTTAACTTGAGATCTAGGACTCTTCTCCTTTTGACCAGTGGAGCTTAGCCCCCACGGTCTAACTGCCGCATAACACTTCCGGTATTCGGAGTTTGATAGGATTCGCGAGATTTCTCCCTGTCGAATCCTTCCAGTGCTCTACCCCCAGAAGTCAATCAATGCGACGCCAGCCCAAAAGCTGTTTCAGAGAGAACCAGCTATTACATTGTTCGATTAGCTTTTCACTCCAACCCACAGGTCATCCGAACGTTTTGAACGGCGAACCGGTTCGGGCCTCCAGTGCAATTTCTTGCACCTTCACCCTGCCCATGGGTAGCTCACAATGCTTCGGGTCTATTGCGTACGACTAACGCGCTATTCACACTCGGTTTCCCTTCGGCTCCGGACTCTTCGTCCTTAGCCATATGCCGCACACAATAACTCGCAGGCTCATTCTTCAATAGGCACGCCGTCGAGGATTTGCACCCTCTTCGACTCCTTGTAGACATATGGTTTCAGATCTATTTCACTCCCCTCTCGGGGTTCTTTTCACCTTTCCCTCACGGTACTAGTTCACTATCGGTCAATGAAAGTATGTAGCCTTACCGGTTAGTTCCGGCAGATTCACTCGAGCCATTCGTGTCTCGAGTTACTCAAGGACAATTAAAAAGTTGCATTGTTTTCGCCTACGGGGCTTTCACCTTCTAGGGCGTTGCTTCCCAGCAACTTCGGCTAACGCTGCAATTTGTAACTTTTTGTCACTCGAAGTGACTATAATTGCCTTACAACCCCCAACTGCACATATACAAGACGACAAGTCGTCCTGTATATGAACAGCTCGGTTTGGGCTTCTTCGTGTTCGCTCGCCGCTACTAACGAAATACACATTGGTATCTTTTCCTCCAGGTACTGAGATGTTTCACTTCCCTGGGTACGCTTCTTGCATTACTGCAAAATCCTAAACATTTCTGTCTAGTGAGTTTCCTCATTCGGACATCTCCGGATCAAAGGTTGCTTGGCACCTCCCCGAAGCATTTCGCCGCCACGCCGCGTCCTTCATCGCCTTTCACTGCCTAGGCATCCACCATACGCCCTTAACGTTTCCTTTCTCTTGTGAAAGAGAAAGCATCGTTTAAGAACCGCAATAATTTGTTGTTTCTATACAATATTTTTTACCTTCCACTTACACAGAGCTGAAAAGACCCAGATGGGAAATTTCTCTATGCAGTGGCTTTCGATTGTCAAAAAACAAATTTCTGAAGCACCCTGTTGGATTAAAAAATCCCGCTTTCTGGCGGGATACCGAGGCAACGTTTAAGCCACCCGTATCACCGCTTTCCTGCTTGGTTTTTCTTACTCAACATGTGCACTAGCGAGTATATAGGAGTATACCCCTAGTGTCAAACTCTCTATTGCCTGAAGAAAGAGGGTAGAAAAGGCTTGTCCCATAAAGGAAAAAGACCCCTCGAAGGAGGGGTCTTTTTCGGGGAGAAATTGCCTACTGTCTGCGGTGAGATTGCATCTCTGCGCGGGTCTTTTCGATGAAGCGAGCTGCCGCTTCCTGACCACCCAAGCCAAAGGCGAGACCAAAGGCAAGCGCGAGCCCAACCACCACACCGGTAAAGAGTGTTTGGAGAATTGCTGTTGCAATTTGCAATTGGTAGAGCGCGGTGAGGATAGCAAATATCCAGATCGCCCAGCGTGCGAGCGTACCAACAAAACCTGCAGCAACAATACCCGCTGCGCGAGCTGAGCCCGCGATAACACCCTCTGCTGCCTGCGCAATGACTGCGCCTGCAAGAAGGATGAGTACAGCGATGATAACGTTCGGGAGATACCCGACAACAATTGACTGCAAGAAGATACTCACCTGCGTCAGCTGCAACACATTAAGTGCCGCAACAAAGAACACAAGAATGACAAACCACTTCACGAGTGCACCCAAAAACGCACCAGAGTCGAGATGGTAGCCTGCGCGTGCAACAACCTCATCAACCCCCGCCTGCTTAAGCGCGTGGTCAACACGAACTGCACGAATAGCCTCTGCAACGACCCAGCCGAGCCAGACCGCAACAAACCACCCAATGAGCAAAAGAATAATAGCGAACAGGAGAGCCGGCAGATAGGCAACAGTGCTCGACAACAAGTTATAGAACGAGACCTGCAGCGCACCAACTCCGTTTGACACAATCATAGACAAAGCGAATAAATAATGGTGTTTAAATCGACACTATAATTGTACCCTTGCCGCTGTGGTGCCGCTAGTTGCTGTGTGGATAGCCCTATGCTCTTATTTAATCCCTATATTGAGACGATCAAGCACGATAGAGTGCGGATAGTCGATAACGTCGCGCACCAACTTGTCGTTCATGTTGAGTCGGTA
This sequence comes from Patescibacteria group bacterium, assembly GCA_030916835.1. Taxonomy (GTDB): domain Bacteria; phylum Patescibacteriota; class Minisyncoccia; order Phycocordibacterales; family SBAW01; genus GWA1-54-10. Next base: position 3,663 of record JAUPWA010000024.1, read on the forward strand.
ATAAAAATCCTCGCTCGTCAAAAGTGCGTAGCGGATCTCCTTCCCTATCTCGGCTTCAAGCGAGCGGATGCGCTCGCGCAGTGGTCGCTCCTTTACCTTGTCACCAATAATAAGGATGTCGAGCCCCTCACTCCACTCACCCATAAAAATGCCCGAGAGGAGTATCATGCGCAGTGACCCAACTCCGCGCAAACGCTTCACAATATCGTTTGCACGCTTTGGCGCATTGAGCAGCAGGTTTTGCATTGCAGCCGTGTAGGCAAACTTAGGGCTCAGGACAAATCGCACACCCTTACCACGAGCCGCACGCTCGATCATGTTGGCATGCTGGAGTATGGTCACTTCGCGACGGACCTCAGCATCACTCACACGACTGCGCTCGGTGATGTCTTTTAAAGAAAAGGATTGGCGCGGATTAAACAAAAAAAGGCGCAGCACTTTGACGCGTGCAGCACTGCCAAAAATTTTTTCGAGTCCATCCATGCCTGCCATATCAGTGTTAGTCCTGTGCATTCTACCAAAAGACACTCTACCGCCTAGACTAGACAAGGTAAAAAAGAAGATGCCCGACACATGAAGTGTCGGGCATGTGTCAGGCTCTATAGGTTTTACCCTCAGGCCTCCGCTGTCAGTCCTGCCTGCCAGCAGGCAGGCCGTCCATCTTTTACTACTCCCCTACTCAAGCAAAGGTTTCTTGTTCAGTGACCGCTAGTATGCGCGCAAATACCGATGGCGGTATAAACACCAAATCCCCAGACTCAAACTTTTGACGCGGGATGCATTGTATATCTAGCGGCACCGCCGTTTCACCAATGGTCAGTAGAGACGTGGTCCCAGATTGCTGCACGTCGACACCGTCAAATTTTACTCGCCAAAAACGCACCCCTGCATGTTCGCACAACACTGAACCGTCGGGCTGTCGTGTGCCAAAAGCCATCGTGGTATCTCCTTCTTACTGTCGCGAGCATAGCACAAAACAAAAACCCCGCGAGTGCGGGGTTTTTGTTTGAGTTCGCTAACGCGAATTATTTGAGTTCTTATCCCTCGCTTCGCTCGGGATCTCACGGTCTTATATATTCGCTAACGCGAATTATTTGAGTTCGACCTTACCGCCGGCGGCCTCAACAGCTGCCTTGAGCTTGTCGGCATCCTCCTTCTTCATGCCCTCTTTGAGCATCGAAGGAGCAGCATCGACGAGATCCTTGGCCTCCTTGAGACCAAGACCAAGAGCATCCTTGATAGCCTTGATAACCTGCACCTTCTGAGCACCTGCGTCGGTGAGCTGTGCGTTAAACGAGGTCTTCTCCTCGGCTGCTTCACCAGCTGCTGCTGGGCCAGCTACTGCAACTGCTGCCGCAGAAACACCCCAGTGTGCCTCAAGTGCTTTGACGAGCTCATGGAGCTCAAGCACTGACATCTTCTCAACTGAAGCAACGATGTCTTTGAATTTTGCGGGCACTTCAACCTTCGCTTCTGCGACGGCGGGAGCATCCATTACTGTTTCATCTGCCATATAATTTTAGTTATTCACCCTTATCAGCTTTTGCGTTGAGTACCACCGCAAAGCGCTGTATAGGACTGTTAATAAGTTGTACAAATTGTGCACGTAGTGTTTGCATGCCAGGGATAGCCGCTATCGACTTGATCTCTGCTGCGCTCACATACTTGCCACCAAAGACGCCACCTGCAAATGCAAGTTGCTCGGGGAACTTCTTGATGAAGACCGCGAGCTCTCGAGCAGGCGCCAATTCGTCGGCGCTGTATGCAACAGCAACTTCGCCATCAAGTACTGGCATCTCACCCTCAAACCCTGCCTCAGCGAATGCTCGCTTTACCAAGGTCTTCTTGGCGACCGAGTAGCCAACCTCTTGCTCACGCAATGCTTTGCGCATTTCGCTCTGCTCGACTACTGGCAACCCTTTAAACTGCGCGAAAACAATTGTCTTAGAGTCGCGGGCGATACCGCTCACTTTTGCAACAATCTCTTCTTTCTTTTGACGTGTAATTGCCATGTTGTTAGCGAACCCGTATTACGAACCCAAAAGAGCCCGCTACGGATTCTATTTATTTCTATGTTAGGGCGTGCAGTTCGACCTGCCTCGCCTTGACGTAAAGCCAAGGCGGGCCTCAGCCGGCTATCCTTCGACTATGCTCAGGACAATTAACTCCCTTGTGGGATACCGACTTTCTTTGGCCCTAATGAGCAAAAATTACCGTGGTTGGGCGATATTGTCAACAGGCGAGACCGCAGGGCCCACGAGCATAGCTACAGCAAAAGCTGCGGCAATGATCATGCAAAAAACAAAGAGAAACATCGCGAACGTTTTTGTAAAATAGCGTTGCATAGTTATAGACTGCGCTCGTAGGCCTCTATCGCCTGCACAAACGCGGGGTCACTTGTTAGTATAGCAGGGTCTGTCGCACGCAAATCTCTAACATACCCAAGTGCAGTTTTTGCATCGCCAATTGTGAGGTAGAGTTGCGCCAATACCAATTTTGGTCGGCTCAGTGTTGGCACCAGCTTGGTGTACTCCTCCATCACTCCAATAGCATCTTTTAGATAGAGCAGGGCCTCATTTTCACTCTTTGCCTGTGATGCTGCAGCGATGTCAGTATTAACCAACAGATACCAAGCCTCCGAGCGCTTCGGTGAGAGTTGGCGAGCGCGGTCTGCTATGGTTGCCTCAAACACCAAATTTGGTTCGACTCCCGGTGGCACCAGGTCGAGCACTTGCGCTAAGTTCAGCGCGGCTCGCGCATCATAGTTGTGTCGGTTATATATATCGACAAGAGCGCTACTGCTAAAGGCATACGCCACTTTAAGCGCATCACCCGAGAGCATGCGGGTTTGCTGATTGTCATACATGTCTTCTATTTGGTTCCCATACTCGAGCGTCATGTAGGTGTTGTAGGCGAGGCCACGCTCAAGCGCTGCCGTTGAGCGGCTGATGTCGCTCACTTGATAGAGATACCCTTCAACGAGTGCGCGGTTGGCAGCAAACGGTTTATATACCACCGGATACAGCGTCCACAGGACGGCAAATGCAGCCACTACGCCCACAGCCACCTTTGCCGGATGGTACGACAAGCGACTTTCAGGAGTCTCTCCACTGTAGACCGCAGCATACAAAAGCAACAGAGTGAGGAGGGTTAGCGGGATATCGAATGCAAAAAACACCTGCACTGCATACACCACCCCCGCAAGCGCTATGTATGCAAAATACTTCTCCCCTGCTCGCCAACGTCGATAGGCACCATGCACGAGCAGTATGATGAGCGTGATGTACAGCGCCGCACCAACCACTCCAAACTGTGCAAAGTAGTCGAGGTAGGCGTTGTGCGAGCGGTCAAACCACTCTTCGGTAAGTCGTGTTGGGTCATAGATACGGTCAAAGAGTTGGGTGACATGTTCAGCACCAACTCCGGTGAGCGGTCGTTTGAGCGCTTCGTCCCCTATCCCCTGCCATACAAACAAGCGGCTCGCGACGGTTGCATCAGTAAACGAAAGCTGTGCTAAACGTTTGACCGGCTCAAAGCTCGACTGAGCAAGCGAACCTCGAAAGAAAAACCCAGCAACAAGCAAAAGTGCCAGAGCGCCAAGAGCCACGCGTGCGTACAGACGCACAGTGCCAGTGCGTGTAGCAAAAGCAACATACATGAGTGAGAGTGCGGCAGCAGCAAAGAGCGCGAGCGCGACGCCACGCGTCGCGGTGAGTAGAGCCACCACAAACTGGAGCGCTGCGAGCCCAAGCAGCACACGCGCATAGGTACCCCGTGCATAGTACACACCACGCAGCCACAAAGTAGCAAACCCAGTAAGTGCAAGGAACGACGCGAGATACTGTGGGTTGCCAAACAGCGCACTCACGCGCGCGCTTGACTGTGGCAAAAACGGGATAGAGAAACCCGCCACTCCTCCCACCCACTGCAAAAGGCCCGCGAGTGCACAGAGTGACGCGCCCGCTACCATGACCACAAGCAGCTTCTTCCAAAAGGCGGCGTCTGCAATGAGCAATGCTATATAGAAAAGCGCCACCAACACGGTCGACATGAGGAGCCCATCACCACGCACCATAAGCCCCCAAAAACTTTGGTACATACCAATACCAAAAAAAGAGGCCACATACTCCACCGCAAGAAGCGCCCCTGGCACCCACACGGCAGGCTGGCGCAATCGTGCCCAGTAAAACCGCTCACCCACTAGCGCTGCATATATAAAGAGTGCACAAATGATGATACCCAGCCCTTCAATAAAAAAGGTTTTTGGTGCAACAGCCGGAAAGTATAGCCCTGGCACATATATGAGCGGTGCTACAAAAAGAGCGGCAATAACCCACGACACTTGTGCGCGGACATGCGCAGCTGCTCTACCAAACATCCCATGGTTTTTCATGAAGCTCACTATACCATCCTGCCCCGTGTAAGGCTACGCACGAAAACGCAAAAACCCTCCCGAAAAGGGAGGGTTTTTGCTGGTTTCGCGCACCTGACTCGTGAGAGCTAGATGTGCGCCCGCAAACTTTCTGAGCGATCGCTCAGCTAGCTGACTACTAAGATTAGTAGTTGTAGCTGTACGAGCCGTCAGTGAGGTTCTTGAGCAAGTAACCGTTAGTCCAGTCAGCTGACGTTGTGCTGTGATTAGTAGCAGAACGGTCAGACCAAACATAGCTGTTAGATGCTGCA
>JAUPWA010000025.1 GCA_030916835.1 Patescibacteria group bacterium
AAAAACCTTTCGCTTGCTGAGGGGCTTAGTAATGTTGAGGTGATGCGTGGTGATATTGAAGACATTCGCGGGAGCAATCTCCCCGCAGGTTTTTTTGATTTTGTCATAGTCTCCAACGTGCTCTTCGCTTGCGAAGACCGTTTGGCAGTCGCGCGCGAGGTCGAGCGCATCATAAAACCAACTGGCCGTGCACTCATCATCGACTGGCGAGGCTCGTTTGATGGTATGGGTCCGCATGAGGGCCACGTCTTCACTGCGGGAGCTGCTCGCGATGTGTTTGAGCAGGCTGGGCTCTACTACCTGGGTGACGTGCCAGCGGGGGAGTATCACTGGGGATTTGTCGTTCGCAAAAACGTCCTCCAACCCGCACAATAGAGGTTATGAAAACAAGCACGTTCCAACTCCTTATATTAGTTGCGTTTGGTATGTTGACGCTCGGAGGAGTTGTTATCTTTGCGATGTCCGGAGGTCTTAATGGGAGCGGCGGGACAGGGCCGGTTACTATTTGGGGTACTACCGATGATGATACGATGCAGAGCTTGCTTGCCACTATGCGCCAAGCAGACAAAACTACTTTTGATAAGGTGCAGTATATCCGTAAAGACAAGGCCACCTATACCAACGACCTCATAAACGCTATGGCCAGTGGCAACGGGCCAGATCTCTTCATGGTTACTCAAGACATGGTCACGCAGTTTAGCGATAAGATAACCATTATTCCGTACAGCAGTGTGACCCAGGCGAGCTACCTCAATGCATATATAGATGAAGGTCAGCTCTTTTTGACGCCGCAGGGCACGCTCGCGTTGCCGCTGAGTGTTGATCCCTTGGTGATGTATTGGAACCGCGACATGTTTTCGACCGCAGGGATAGCTAAACCTCCCGTTACCTGGAACGATTTTCTTGACCAGGCGCCGCGCATTACTGTGTTAGATACAGGCAATAATGTGAAGAAAAGCGCAGTTGCTTTGGGAGAGTGGAGTAATATCCGCTATGCAAAAGATATTGTCGCGACACTTTTTATGCAGGCGGGAGACCCGATAGTGTCACGCGACGCCTCAACTGGCAAACCAATGCCAGTATTGGGCACAACTCCGCAGGGTGCCAGCGAGAATCCGGCTGCCTCTGCGCTCCAGTTTTATACAGAGTTTGCTAACCCAACCAAAACAATTTATTCGTGGAATCGTGCACTCCCCGAGTCTCAAAACAAGTTTGTCACTGGTGACTTGGCGGTCTATTTTGGGCGGGCGAGTGACTATGCGGTGATAGCCGAGCGTAATCCTAACTTGCGTTTTAGTGTTGCCCTTTTACCCCAGATAAAGGGCAACTCCACCCAAATGACCTTTGGGCAACTCACCGGTTTGTCTATCTCGCGCGTGTCGCCTAATCCAAACGGCGCTCTTGCTGTGGCACAAAAGTTGACTAGCCAAGCAGCGATTTCAACCCTGGCTGGGCTTGCTCCGCTACCGCCGGTGCGCCGCGATGTTGAGGTTGACACCTCAACGAACGCAGCCGCAGCGGTTTTCATTCAGTCGGCGCTCATTGCTCGTGGCTGGCTCGACCCAGACGCTGCTGCGACCGATAAGGCCTTTGGCGACATGATACAATCGGTGGTGAGTGGTAAAGAGGTGCCTTCGACCGCAGTGTTTAATACTTCACAAATTCTTGGTACACTCTTGCACACCAATACCATTCAAAACTAATGAAAAAGATTTTTGTATCGTTGGGGATAGCGCTGTGCGTTTTTACGATTTTTTCTGGAGTTTTTCTTGTAGGAGAAGAGCGTGTGGCCGCCCAAACTGATAGTGGAAGTTGGGACCCAACAGGTTCTTCTGTTAATTCGTCGCCCACAGGTTCAAGCGTAAACCCGTCTCCTACAGGTTCAAGCGCTAATCCTTCTCCTACAGGGTCAAGTGTTAATACTCCAAATCCTGGTATAGGCTTTCAGCTCCAAAACCCACTGAATGTCAGCACCATATGTGGCCTTATTAAAAAGGTGCTCAACGTCATCCTTGGTCTTGGTATCCCAATTGCGATGCTCTTTTTGGTGTATGCAGGTTTTATGTTCGTTAAGGCAAAAGGAAATCCCGGCGAAATCAAAAAAGCCAAAGAAAACCTCATGTATATCATATTTGGTACAGCGCTTTTCTTGGGAGCGTGGCTTTTAGGTCAACTGGTTGCCAATACCATTAATCAAATTAACCCTGGAACGGTCTCGGCGACCAACTCCTGCGTTTAACTCATGCCTGCTGCCACTGTACTTGGGAATACGTCTGCAACCTTCGCCTCAGTGGTGAACAACCTGATGTCACTTGTCTATACGCTCGAGTGGTTACTGAGCGGGATAGCGTTCGCGCTGTTTGTATTTGGTATGGTTGAGTATGTACGTCACGACAATGTACTCGCCAAAGGGCATGCACGAGAGTTTATGGTCTGGGGAGTGATAGCGCTGTTCGTTATCTTCTCAGTACAAGGGATACTCTACGGTATGTGCTCAATTTTCTTCTCCACTACTGCGCAATGCAGTTTCTTTTACTGGACAGGGGGCTCACCAACCTAATATATCCACAGTGTGCAATTGCTGCAGCCCAACCCTCTGTTACACTTACACTATATTAATAAATACACCTCGGTCACTTTCTATGAAAAAAATTGTTAGCCTTACTACACTTTCGCTCGCGCTGCCGCTTGTTGCTTTTGCACAGGTTGGTAACTTGTCTCCTATAACAACCATGCTTGTAGCGGTTGGAAATCTCGTCTCACTCGCCATACCGATAGGTCTTGGGCTCCTTCTGCTCTGGCTTATTTGGACTGCATATGAATACATGCACGATCCTGCTAAGCATCGTGGTCAACTCATCGCAGGTGTCATCGCGTTCTTTGTTGTCATATCTATTTGGGGTTTGGTGCGTTTCCTGCAAATAACCTTCCTTGGTGGAACCTCAAGCAACACGATTCCTGCACCGCACTTCCCTACAAACTAAACATTCATGTCTACCTGTGCGCTTGATGCTGCAAGTTGTGTACTCTTTAAAGCGCTTATAACCTATCTGCTCAACCCCGCCATGCTCCTCTTGACGGGGGCTGCAGCGGTGTACTTTTTGTGGGGGATGGTTGAGTTTCTCAACCATATGCGCGAGGGAAAGGGCTTAGAGGATGGAAAGAGCCACATGATATATGGCGTCGCTGGGCTTTTTGTTATGATCTGCGCATACGCAATAATCCAGTTTATTCAAAACACTATCATCCAATTGGGAGGAGGGATGTAACTCTGGGTTGCTACAATATATAAAAAGAAGAACGGCGAGCTTTGCAGCTCGCCGTGTTTGTCGCTAGTTTGCGACATAGAGTTGATAGTGCCCCTCAAATGGGGCGCCATCAGCGCTCCAGACTTTTTCAACGAAGGGAGGATAGTTATTCCCTCCATTAAAAGGCCCGAGGCGTCTCGTTGAACCAGATTGCTGGAGGTATATACTGTGTCCGTTGTGCCAAAAACGGATTGAACACACGCCTCCAGCGTTGATTGTCGCTCCTGGAGTCGTGCCAAAAGTGTATGGCAGTACGCCAGTGGGGACACATCTCCCGTTTGATGTGATCGTGGGAAATGTTGTTTGTGACCCCAAGACAAAAGAATCGCTGAATTTTAACGCGACGAATACGCACACTGCGCCCGTGAGAAGGAAACCTGCCCACTTCTTGTCTCCCTTCAAGAAGAGTATGGACAAGCCAGCCCCCACAGCCGCTAAACATGCAATCAGGGCATACTGCACTAATAATTGTGCTGCAATAGAGCTGATGGTATCGAGAAAGCCTGGGTGATATAGATCTGCTGCAAAAGCAAGCAGCGCTAGCACTACCACTCCTCTGATTACAAGTGCCATGTCCGCTCCTTTCAGGTCTGTTTAGACTTTTTTCGTTTATAAGGGAGGATCAAAACTGTACACAGCACTAATATGCCTATTACTGCTAAAGTTGCTCGCCGAGTACCAGGAAACACAGTGTCAGTCGGCTGTTGAAGCCACTCTTGCCAAGAAACCGCATCGCTTTGGTTTCCCGAGGTACCCCACGCTCCAACTATTGGGAAGGAGGTGGGGGGCAGGTGCTGCCAGGCAAAGAAGACAGCGATAGCGGCAGCCAGTGCGAGCACTGGCCACCAAAACCACCTTCTTTTTGTCCACCCAAACCAGTTGATCTTGCGACCCGCTGGAGTGGGTGAGTTGTTGGCTGGTGGTTGTTGGTCCGTATACGCTTGTCGTCTGGGATTATTTTTACGGATCAACAGTGTTGTCAGGAATGACAGTAGGAGGATTATTCCCACCACCACTGCAATGTCAGTTTTATTCAACATTTTTTGGCGCCCCTATGCTTGGATTTCGCAAAGCCTGTAGTGTTGCCAGTGGTATCGAGTCGGTGTCGTTACCGTTTCTGCTTGAGTTTATGATGATAAGGTTGCCCGCTTGACCTTTTGCTCCTGCTTGCACCATTTCAACATCGGCGCGAGCACGTGCCAGTACAACCGCATTTGGATCCCCATTCGCAGCTTCCCTAGCTCTTGCAATATAAGCTGCCTGGCCTTGTGCAAGTTCCTCATCAGCCTTTCTTTGGTTTTGAGCACTTGCGTATCGCGCAAGGCTCTCAGCGAGTCCAGGAGTTGAAGGACTGATGTCCTGAACTTGTACGTCGAAACACTCGACACCAAAGGCGCACAGGGGAGCAGAAGGGTTTTGTCGGTCGCCAATCTTTTTCAGCTCTGTAACTATTACTCGGGCACCATCTCCAGTTTTTGCAGCCTGCACTTCTACAAGATCTCGTGACCGTGTAAACTCAGTAATTGCAGCTGTTGCCGCGGTTTCGATTCGTCCACCCAAGTCGCCGTCTGTTCGATAAGCGGCTTCAAAAGGGTTGAAGACTCGTAGCACGAAAACAACAATGATTTGCACCTGTGACTGATCTTTTGTATCAGCTTTTGGCACAATCACTGGAAACAAGAATTGCTCAACTCTGTAGTGATTGCTTTGGTTGCTTATGAGTGTAATAGTTATGTTACCATCTTTGTCTGCTTCAATTTTCTTGTATCTCATTCGATGGATAAGTGGTGCTTGCCACCAGTAAAATCCGGTGAACACCGCTCCAAAGACACCATACATGTAACGCTTCCATACCCACCAATTGATGCTTAGTGGAGCATAGAAAAGCCACCACCAGCGAGCCCACATATCATCCCAGCTTTTAACCGGGAAGGGGATCGGATGAGTGTCCATGTAGAAGCTCTCTGTTTCCACGCCGTTAATTATTTCGCGTACCTCTCCAGACTTTTCAACATCCCAAAATGCAGGCTGTCTTGGCGCAAGAGAGTTTTTCCGTTCTCCAAACCACATGTGAGCAGCGAAATCCATTATTGCGCGGAAGAAAGTTTTTCCCCGCTGGTTTATGATCACGCGGCCCTGCTGCATCAAAGCCCAAAACCCGTAATACGGATTGTTTGGATGCAGTAAGGGATCGTTCGCTAATGCTTCGAGTGCTCCAGGAAATAACGGAATTAGAAACAAGAAAACGTAAAATGAGAAATATGCAAGGATTGAGTACTTCAATATCCAAGAAGAAGTCAAAGATTGAAGGAATAGCATTACGATTGCCATCAATACAACGAAAGCAGTCGCGAGCATGAACACTAGGTTCTGGTTCTTATTCATCTCTACATCTTTCCAGTTGTTAAGGTCCATGTGGGCACAGTGCCCACGTCTGCCTTTAATTATAGCAGAAAAAACCCTTTTGTCAAGCTACAAAAGGCATATATAAGGCCATATTTTATCTATAGACAAAGTTGTGCTGAGGGGGAGACTCGAACTCCCAAGCCTTGCGGCACGTGCTCCTAAGGCACGCGCGTATACCAATTCCGCCACCCCAGCAAATATGCCGCACCTATACCAACCTGCCTGCCGGTAGGCAGGTTTTGCCACCCCAGCAATGGCGGCATTATCGCAAGAAAACGCTCCTAAGGGAAGGGTCCCCCTAGGAGCGCTTGCTGTTTAATGTCTTTTATTTATTTCCCTGTAACGTAGATGGTCACTGACTTGCTATCGAAGCTGTAGTTGGAGGTTGCGGTGAGCGTCAACAATCCTTCAGTAAAATCGTCCGGGATACTAAAGCCAGTGTAGTTAAAGTCGCCAGTCGCGTTTGTATCCCACGTGGCCACAGCACCAGAGCCTCTGTCGGTGGTGAGCGCTATGGTCTCGTTGGGTAAATATCCGTGACCGATAAACTCAAGGGTAGCTCCCGGAGCGCCGAAGTAGTTTTTCATTTCAAGACTACTGTATACAGGAGCTATGGTCATGGTTGCGTTTGCAAGAGCGCCACTGTCATTGCCTGTTGCCACAAGCGTTGCAGTGCCTGATGGTTGGAAGGGTACAGAGAGGTTTGCTGTAAAACTACCATCATTTGCTGCGGTTGCGCTGCCAAGCGTTGAGCTCGCGCTTGCGATGGTCACGGTCTCGCCAGAGTTAAAGTTGTGCCCAAAGATGGTGAGGGGGGAGCCACCTTGCGCCCAGTAAGTGCCAAGCGTCATCCATGCGTAGTATGCGCCAATTGCCATGACCATGCTCGTGTGAGCGCCACTTAGCTCACCCATGGCAGCAATGGCAAGGGTGGTGTTTGGTGTGGTGGGCAGGCGTAGTGAGGGAATAGTAAAGGTGCCTGTTGCATCTGTTTGCACGCGCGTACTGCTTGCAGTGCCCACTGTTACCGCAACCATCTCGTTTGGAGCAAAGCCGCTGCCGCCGAGCGAGATGTATGAGCCAGGGGCTGCGTAGTAGGCAGAGGGATGCAGTGTCGGGTAAAAGGGTGCTAGTGTAATGGGTGCTAGGGCAGTTGCGCCACTGAGGTCGCCAATCAACCTAAACGGTGCTGGTGAAGTTGTTTGATAGGGGATGGTGATAGATCCTTGTCCTGAGAATGAGCCACTCGAGTCAGTGGTGATGTGCGCGAGTGGTGTTGTTGATGCGCCCAGATATACGGACACCCCTTCGCCAGCACCAAACCCAGCACCGGTGAAGGTAACGTTTGTCCCAGGCGTTGTGTACCACGTTGATGGGTTTACATAGGGGTAGAGGTCAGAGACACCGATGGTGTAGGTATGGTTGCCGCTTTGCGTACCGGTGAGAGTGTACGTGGCGGCACTGTTGCGCAGTGAGAAGGGGACTTGTGAGGAGCCTGCTGCGGTAAACGAACCATGAGTATCAGTTGAAAAGGTCGCGAGTGTGGTTGAGCCGGTAAGGGCAACAGAGAGCGTCTCGTTGGGAGCAAAACCCGAGCCCGACCAGGTGAGTGTTGAACCGGGTGCTATATACCAAGAGCTTGGGCTTGCGAGAGGATACAGCGACTGCACGTAGAGATATGAGAAGGTGGGTGTGCCTGATGATTGGCCTATTGCTAATACCAAATAGAGGCCAGGAGGAAGGTTAGGAATTGTAAGCTCCGCATGTGCGAACGACCCGCTAGTGTCTGCGATGGTAGTGGTGCTGTTGAGACCAAGCGACACTTGCACCTGCTCGCCTGGAGCGAATCCGGTGCCCGCTATAGTGATTGTTGAAAATGGCGTGGTGCCGCCGGTTGTAGTGAGGTTAGGGCTTGCCGCGAGTGCGACCCCTGCACCACTAAGAAACAACGAGCTTAGAATGAGCCCACTCGCAAATATTTTTTTCATACATCTATACAGTTAGCGCAAGTAAATAAGAAACGATGCGGTGAGCGCAACAGTAAGCCTGTCATGAAAGCACTGAAGTGCGGATGAATGCTTCGCCTTTTGTAAAAAAACTGATTTCGAACTATAGTAGGTCCAATGTCAACCAGAAGCGAAAAAATAGCCGAGGCGCTGCGAGAGACCGCTGCCGAGTTTTTGGCGCGCGAGGCAGGGCGCGAGTCGATGATAACAGTGACGAACGTGGCAGTGTCTGAGGATGCGCGGCGTGGCATCGTATTCATAACAGTGCTGCCGGAGGCGCACGAGGAGGCCGCGCTCGCCTTTGCGAACCGTAATCGTGGGGAGTTGGTGGCGGTATTTCGCAAGCACGTCAAAGGGGTGCATCTGCCGTACCTTGAATATCGCATAGACAAGGGAGAAAAGAATCGTCAACGGCTCGACGAACTGTCCAACTAACGATAGAGTAGTTGAGTGCGTCCACGGCCACGTGGCGAAGAAGCAACGCGGCGGTCTGCAAAACCGCTATGCAAGGGTGCGAATCCCTTCGTGGCCTCAGAAGTAGTGTTATACTCCCGCTATGCTAACCAAGGAAGCTGTCATTGAGGTGTTACAAAAAAAAGATGTTGTTGAGGCGGTATTTTTTACTGGTTCGTATGGCGCAGGTAATCAGACAAATAATAGTGACTTAGATCTTGTTATTATTTTGCGAAAAAATACTGATTATCTTCGCTCAGTGTATACATGGATAGATGGCATGTTTGCAGATGTGTTTTTCTTTGAACATGATGATTTAAAGCGCATCCGAGAGGCTTCAGTAACCCCAGCTAATTCAATGGATGGTATTCTGATCACTTGGCTAAGTAAGGCGTCGGTAGCTTTTGATAAGGATGGTCTCACTACTGCCCTAGCGCAAGATAAAGAGTTGCCAAATAGGTTACATCCAACCGACCAGGAAAAGAGAGATTGGTGGCAACAGGTCAATTACAATTTAGTAACTAACACTCGGTATTATAATGCGAACACTGATGTGTACCGTGAAGCACTTGGTCTCCGATTGCTATATAGCACATCACAATTAGTAAACTGTTTCCTAGCGCTTCGAGATATTGCTTGGCGAGGCGAAAAGGAAGCTTTCGCGTACATAAAGGAGAATAGCCAAGCATTTTTCAATAGTTACTTACAATTTCAAGCATCCACCTCTATCGAAGATAAGTTTGCTGCATACAAATCTATGACCGACCACGTATTCCCTGAAGGATATACAATTTGGACACTAGGTACAGTGGTGGTGAATGGTAAAGAAGGAACCCGTGGGCAAAAAAGTACTACTACTTGGGAGGGACTCATATCTTGACGCGTCTTACTGTCGTGTTACTCTGCGGGTGAGGCTGCATCCTGTAGCCTCATGATGTACATTGAAGGAGACAGACGTGGATTCGACTCATACTGACGCGGAGGGAAACCCCGTGTTCACGTTGTGTGGCAGCCAGGGCTGTTGCCCGACGGTCACTCCCAACAAGACGAATGGCAAGGTTACCATCACGGACGACGACGGCGGCACGGTCGTGCTCACGTCCGAACAGTGGGCAGCGGCCAAAACGATCGAGATCTGATCGGCAGCTGCCTGCTGACTAAAACCCCCTCGGCATGCGAGCTATGCAAGCTGAGGGGATTGTCATATCCGCACAAGGAGAACGACGATGACCACACGCGCTTTGTCCAAGTTTCTGTACAAGCAAGAACGTATGGGAGTTGTCGCAATCTTCCATATGCTGCATCCGCATCCGTTGTATTTAAGTCGTGAGACGTTGAGTGACGTCTTAGCTAGGAACACAATTCCAGAAGAACTGTCAGTGCTACTGCACACTAAACAGCTTTTGGTTGAACCTGGAGAAGATGAAATTGCGCTCCGAGAAGCTCAAGCTAAAGCTATGCTGCGACTTTCTCGGCCGACAATTTTGTACCTCATGCTCGCGCAGGATTGTAACAATGCATGCACGTACTGCCCTGTGCCAGCACTGGCACAGCGCTACGGTTCGCACATACTGTCTTTTGAGAATGCAGTTGCGGGTATTGATCTCTGGAAGCAACACATACTTCGTCATGCAGACGAGGAGCCGTATTACCTTATGTTGTATGGTGGAGAACCATTACTAAATAGGGTGGTGCTCGATCAAATCATCAAACATGCACGTGATGTAAGGGTTAGCTTGCCAAAAAGGACGAACATCATCGTTCCAACTAACGGTCGGCTTTTGGATGAGTCGCTCGCACGTTTTTTTCGTGAACACGAAGTCCATGTTGCACTTGGTATTGATGGTCCGCCGTCTATACATGACCAACTGCGTGTGAGCGATACGTTGTCAGCGACTTCGGTAGAAGTTATTCGCGCGTTGCGTTTGCTGCAGGATGAGGGCGTGGCTGTTTCCGCTTCGGTAACACTTACGCCACACTCTGTATTGCGTGCGGATGAGATTCGCGAGTACCTACGTACCGTTGGTGTAACCGCTTTTGGCTTTAATGTTTTGAAGGGTTCGGCTCTACAGGAATCGCTCGGAACAATGACGCCAGGAGAATACTACCTTGCAGCTGCGCGCGCAGTAGTTGGAGGCCTTTGTGCCGTCGATCTAACTGAGTATCAGCTACAGAAGAAACTTCGCGTATTAACTGAAGGAGAGACGTTCGGTCTGGATTGCACATGCTATGGAAACCAAATTGTAGTGCAAGCAGATGGTGTTGTTACAAACTGCCCCTTCCTGCGCTATGAAATGGGTAAGGTGAGTGCGCTATCCTCGAACTTTGACATAACCAAAACGGAAGGAGTACAAAAATGGCGACGACGTCTGCCTATATTTTCTGACGGGTGGAGTGCGAAACCAGATAAATCGCTACCGCATGGTGGCGGCTGTACCTGGGGTGCACACAATCCATCAGATGATTTGTGGGTAGTTGATGATGGAAACACAACTTACAACAGTGAGGTAATACATGAGCTCATCTGGCAAATCTTACCCGGCGATGTCGCGGACAGATTCGCGCGCGGCGGAATCTGTCATTGGGATTATCGGGGGCACGGGAGTAACCAATCTGCCAGGACTCGTCGTTAAAAATGATGTCTGTCCTTTGACCCCGTATGGTTACCCATCTGCTCGTATCACCATTGGTGACTGGCAGAATACTCATGTCGCGTTTATCGAACGGCACGGCACTAAACACTCAATCCCGCCGCACAAAGTGCCCTACAAGGCTAACCTAGCAGCTCTGAAGTCACTCGGTGTTCGCCATGTGATTGCTACCTGTGTTGTGGGGAGTTTGCGTGAGGACCTTAAGCCTGGGACTTTCGTGGTCCCAAGTCAGTTCATCGACACAACTTGGGGCCGCGACGACACGTTCTCGGTTGATAAACGGCTCATACACTTGCCTATGTCTGAGCCGTACTGCAAGACCTGTTCCCAAGCTGCTGTTAAGGCAATTCGGAACGTCCTTGTCTCTGTACGTTCTGACGTCACAGTGCTAGTGATACAGGGCCCTCGGTTCTCAACTATTGCCGAGGGCAAGATGTATGCTCAGTGGGGAGGAGACGTCATAAACATGACACAATACCCTGAGTGTTACTTCGCACGAGAACTTGGGCTTTGCTACACAGCCATAGGGAGTATCACCGACTACAACCCAGGTGTTTCTGATGGGCCGTCGATGAGTACCATGGGAACTCCTGACTTCGAAAACGTGTTGGTAGTCTTCCGCCAAAATACGGATAAAACAATATTGGCGCTTCGGCAGATGATGCTGAATCGCCACACCTTTGTAGGGTGCTGTTGTGCAGAGACAAGCACGCGTCATCACTATGAAGATTAGTGCAAATGCACCTAAACCCCTCCAGACTATCGGAGGGGTTGTTTATTTTTGTTGTGCCCACGAAGTGCCCAAAAGGTGATAAAAGCTGACTATGTGTGATTATTATTGAGTACGATTGAGATTTCCATTTAATCCTTATGATGCTTACTATTTTCGATAATTTCTTGTTGTTCTTAGGGATTTAGCGTATCGTTTATCCTGGGGCTCGAGCGGGTGCGAATCCCTTCGTGGCCTCCAGGTTGGATTTGCATGCAACCGATATTTCGCCTTTGTTCCGCAAACGGGACTTCGGCGTGACAATGCCGGGGTGATGAAATGGTAGACATAGGGGACTTAAAATCCCCAGACGCAAGTCGTGAGGGTTCGAGTCCCTCTCCCGGCACAATTTTCGCGGACAAATAGAAAAATCCTGCACTTCTGCAGTATTTTTCTTTTTGTCCGCCCACGAGGGCTCGAACCTCGGACCATCTCCTTAAGAGGGAGTTGCTCTACCAACTGAGCTATGGGCGGTTTACCACCACTATATGGGCGGGTAAAGATAAAATACTACACAACGCCCTGTTTAACAACCGTACTTTTGGAGGTTATTTAACCACACGTTCGAACGCTTCGAGGTGGTCGCCAGGAGCGGCGTCGGCTGAGAGTTTGAGCATAGCACCAAACTCAGTAGTGGCTTCGATTTTTTTGGTGGCGGATTTGCCTATTTGAATACTGAGCATCTCGCCGCGGCCAACCTCTTGCTCATTGCGCATTAGTTTTATTTGCATACCCTCGGACAGTGTACCCTCCTCGAGACGGCCCCCGAGTACGATCTTGCCTTGCTGGTTGCTAAATATCTTCAAAATTTTTGCCAAACCAACACGCTCATCCATCTCTTGCTGCGGGTGGCGTTTTATGAGCTCAGCACTCAGCCACTGGGTAAGCTCATAGATAATATCGAATGTTGCTATGGAAACTCCAAGGCGCTCGGCCAAGTCACGCGCTTCGCGCTCTACTTTTACATTAAATCCTGCGATGATGCCCGCGTATACTGAGTTGTTTGAGGATCCTGCAAGTCGCACGTCGTTTTCGGTTACCGAACCAACGCTCTTTGAGACCACGCGCACCTCTAGGCGCGGATCCTCAGGTATCTTTCGTAACTCATGTACCACCGCGTCGCCGGTGCCAGCAAAGTCGGTCTTGATAACAAGAGGGACAATGACGTGTAGGCCCGCCTCCTCTTCGCTCGCGTGAGCCACCGGCTGTGCAGCTTTTGCTTTTTGCATTTCAGTTCGCGCGAGCGCGACTTCAGCCTCGGCCTCCTTCTTTGTTTCAATAGTGCGCCAGAGTGAGCCAACCTCAGGTTGTGACGAAAAGCCGACGATGCGTATTGGCTGGCCAGGGCGTGCTTCTTGAATATTCTTACCTAAAAAATTTTCCATGATACGCACCGGGGCGAGTGCTTCGCCACAAATGACATACTCGCCATTTCGAACGCTCCCATCTTTGACAATGAGGGTTGCGGTGTTGCCGCGGCGCCCGTCGACGTGGGCTTCAATAACGAGTCCCGAACCTTGTTTTTCTGGGTCTGCATCGAGCCCCTCAAGTTCAGCAGCAAGGAGTATAAGGTCTAGTAGTTCGGGGATCCCTTCGCCACTTTTGCTCGAGACAGCAACCCACGGCACTTCGCCACCAAGCCCCTCGAGATAAACTCCATTTTCCAACAGCGACATCTTTGTGCGCTCAATGTTTGCACCCGGTTTATCAACTTTTGTGAGTGCAACTATATACGGGATGTGTGCCTCACTGATAAGCGAGAGAGCCTCGAGCGTTTGCGGTTTGACACCATCTTCAGCAGACACAACAAGGATAGCAACGTCAGCGGCAGTGAGCCCACGTGAGCGCATAGCACGAAACGCCTCGTGTCCTGGTGTATCCAAAAACGTAATGCTACTGCCATTGTGGGTAGCTTCATAGGCTGAGAGGTGTTGGGTGATACCACCCGCTTCGCCCGCAACAACGTTTGTTTTGCGGATATAGTCTAAGAGCGTCGACTTACCATGGTCGATATGACCCACGACGGCAACGATGGGAGGGCGAGTGGTGTGTTGTTCCATAGTAGTTACTGTTCACGGCGAGGGTGTGCACCGAGCTGTGCTTGTGCCTTGGCGACCGCTTCCTCTTCTTCAGAGCTTAGTGTGAAGGGTGAGACACCTTTCTCAAGAGGTTTTGCGTACACACCGACTCTATCGCGTGAGTAGAGAGCTGAAAATACCACACCAGAGTGCTTCTCGTCAAGCAGTGCGATTGCAAAACTTTGGTTCCCGCCAGCGCCATTTTGAAATGCGTTAAAGCGCACCACACCAACGCCGCGCAGTGAGGAGTGGATGCGGCCCTCGGCGTGTTTGAGGTACTGCTGCAGCTCGCCTCGAAATTGTTGCAGTTCTTTAACGTCGCGGGAGAGGCGAGAAAGCGTCTCTTCAAGTGAGCCGTGCGCACCGGATGAGATATTTTTTATGCGGCGGTGGTGTACAAAAACAATGGCAAATAATATGAGTGAAAAGAGGAGCGACCCAAGTGCCAGCAAAGGGCCCGCTGCGGTGAGGAATGAAACAATTCCTGGGGGGATAGAGAGAGATGCGCCGTTCATGTGGTCAAGTATACTGAGATTGTCATGATTTGGAAGCAAAAACGCATATACGCGGATGCGGCAGCGGCAACCCCGCTCTCGCCGCGCGCGCGGCGAGAGCTCATACGACTCCTTGATCTCTACGGCAACCCCAGCGCGCTCCACGAGGAGGCCCTTATGGCAAAGCGTGCGCTCGAGGAGGCGCGTGAGATGGTTGCAGAGGCTGTTGGTGCGCATGCTGATGAAATTGTTTTTACCTCAGGAGGCACCGAGGGAAATGTATTGGCAATAGAGGGTGTGCTGCGCCCACTGTTGAAAAGTGGAGTGGTCCATGCGATTACTACAAGTATTGAGCACTCCTCAGTACTTGAACCACTGCGTGCGCTGAAAGATGAAGGGTTACAGCTCACCGAGCTCCCGGTTAACTCCGCAGGGCGCATCTCTACAGATGAGTTGCAAGAGGCGATTACCCCTGAGACTGCGTTTATTTCCATTCAATGTATTAACAGTGAGATAGGTACCGTACAAGCAATAAAAGATATAGCGAAAGTGATCCGTCAGGCACGCAAAACATTTGGCACCTCTATTGTATTTCACTGCGACGCATCGCAAGCGCCTCTGTGGAAGACTATTCGCGTCGATTCGCTTGGGGTCGACCTACTAACACTCGATGGGCAAAAGATATTAGGACCTAAGGGCGTAGGAGCGCTGTATGTGCGCCGAGGCACCCTCCTTGAGGCACTATACAAAGGTGGTGGGCAAGAGCGGGGGTTGCGCAGTGGGACCGAGAACGTGCCTCTGGTGGGTGCGTTCGCTGTGGCGCTGAGTGACGCACAAAAAAATGAAGACGCTGCGCACAAACATATAGCAAAAATTCGTAATCTTTTACTTACAGAAATTCTTAAACGTTTGCCTGATGCGGTACTTAATGGTGCGGTGGGGGATGAGCGAGCGCCAAACAACCTCCACATCTCTATCCCTGGGCTTGATGGTCAGATGGCGGTTATTGCACTTTCTCGAGAGGGAGTTGCAGCCTCTACCCGCTCTGCGTGCGACACAAACGTCGAGCACCCATCGCACGTTCTTGTGGCACTAGGGTTGAGCCAAGCGCACATGCAATCTGCCATACGCCTCACTTTGCTGCCTGGCGCCACCATGCACGACGCAAGGCGCATAGCCAAAGCGCTCGCAGAGGTTGCGCAAAGGTATAGAAATATGGCATAATAGCGTCATGGATCTTGAGCAACTCACGAAGCATCAGATCATTCTCCTGACGCTTTTGGTGAGTTTTGTCGCGTCCATAGCCACGGGCATTGTGACGGTATCCCTCATGAATCAGGCGCCTCCGTCCGTGACTCGAACTATTAACCAAATTGTTGAACACACCGTCCAAACGGTCACGCCCTCAAATAACGGGCCGGTGACAAACACGGTAAAAACGGTCGTGGTGAAAGATGAGGACCTTGCCGCGCAGTCAATAGCGAGCCTGCAAAAAGGTATCATCAGAATCACCGCAAAAGGGAGTAATGACCTGATTGCTCGCGGCGTCATTATCGAGGCAAGTGGTGTCGCTATTACTGACAAAGCCGCCCTCGAAGATTCTGGAGCCCTCAGTTTTGAAGCGATTTTGCCCGGAGGCCAGCGAGTACCCGCAACCATAAAGAAGTCTCTCGCAACCACCTCGCCCCTAGCTATCCTCTCGCTTGTGATTGGCACCTCGACTGGTTTTGCAGCGGTGCCGCTCGCAGAGGTAAGTAAGCTCCAGTTGGGCCAAAGTGTCTTGCGTATTTCAGGAGAAGGTGTTGATGTGGTAGATCAGGGCGTCATCGCCATGCTACCTTCAGGCCAATCGTCCAAAATTGAAGCGAGTACGGTGTCGAAGATCCCCGGCTCACTTATCGCAACACGTTTTGGAGAGCTCATCGGTATTACTACCAGCGACTCTCTTGACTCTGGAGCAGACTTCTATTCAATTGTTAAACTAGGAGAAACCAAACAAGCTGCTACACCGTAATACTTACTAACTAACCACACCCACTCATGCCTCCATTCAATCATTTCACCACAAAAGCAAAAGAGGCCGTCCGCAAAGCGCACGAGCTTGCGGTAGAGCGCGGCCAAAATCAAGTAAGCCCCATGCATCTCTTGGCGGCACTCCTGACCCAAGAGGAGAGCCTGGTTACCTCAGTCCTTGATCGGTTGGAGGTAGATTTGGTATTGCTCACTGATACTATTTTAGAAACACTCGATAGCTCACAGAGTGGCTCGGTACTCTCACCATCCTACCAGCTGTACCTCACGCCAGAGTTGGTGCAGGCGCTTGAGCGCTCAGCAAAAGTGGCAACCGAGCTCCATGATGAGTTTGTTTCAACGGAGCATCTATTTATCGCGATTCTTGATGTGCCAGGGCTTGCGCGAGAGACACTCTCTCGTTTTCGCATCACGCGCGAGTCTATCATCCGTGCGCTCTCTGAGTTGCGCTCATCAAAAACCACCACTGCTGGCGAGCAAAAAAAGTTTCGTGCACTTACAAAGTATACCCGCTCGCTCACCAAGATGGCGCTTGAAAATAAGCTTGACCCGGTCATTGGCCGTGATGAAGAAATCCAGCGCGTTATCCAGATACTCTCGCGCCGCACAAAGAACAACCCTATCCTCATTGGAGAAGCGGGTGTTGGTAAAACTGCGATAGCCGAGGGTTTGGCTGCGCGCATTGCTATGGGCGACGTGCCCGAGTCGCTGAAGGACAAGGACCTTGTATCGCTTGACCTCGGTGCACTCATTGCGGGGACAAAATATCGCGGCGAGTTTGAGGAGCGCCTCAAGGCAATCATGAAAGAGATAGAGCGCTCAGAGGGTAAAGTGCTCCTCTTTGTCGACGAAATTCATACCATCATTGGTGCGGGTGCTGCCGAAGGTGCTATGGACGCGAGCAACATGCTCAAGCCTGCACTCGCGCGGGGCGACCTGCACGTTATTGGTGCAACCACGCTGCGCGAGTATCAAAAGCACATTGAGCGAGACCCAGCGTTTCAACGTCGCTTCCAGCCGGTGTATGTGCTTGAACCATCAATCGATGACGCTATCTCCATTTTGCGTGGGCTCAAAGAAAAATACGAGCTCTTTCATGGGGTGCATATCACTGACGACTCACTCATTGCCTCCGTGCAACTCTCAGCGCGCTACATCCCTGACCGCTTCTTGCCTGACAAGGCAATAGATCTTATCGATGAGGCGTCATCGAGCTTGCGCATCTCACTTGAAAACAAGCCACCAGTTTTGGAAGATGCACACCGAAAAATTATGCGTCTTGAGGTAGAGCGCGAAGCACTTAAAAAAGAGGCAGCGCTCGAGAGTGACCGTACTGCAAAGGCGCGTACCAAGGTTATTGAAAAAGAAATCGCTGATCTTAAAGAAAAGACAGGTGAGCTTGAGCTGCGCTGGAAGAACGAAAAGCAGGTGCTGCATGACATAAAAAACATAAAGAAAGAGCTCGAGAGCTTGCGCATGGAAGCAGATAGCGCAGAGGCCAGCGTCGATTTGTCGCGCGCGGCTGAAATCCGCTATGGCGAAATTCCAAGCTTTGAGCGCGAGCTCGACCAAAAAACCAAGCGTCTCAAAAAACTCCAGCAAACACGCAAGATTTTGAAAGAGGAAATTAACGAGAGCGACATTGCGAGCGTGGTCTCCAAATGGACCGGTATCCCTGTCTCGCGCATGCTTGAAGAAGAGGCGCAAAAACTCATGCGCATTGAGGAGGTGCTCCAAGGACGCGTTGTTGGTCAGAATGATGCCGTACAGAAAGTTGCCGATGCGGTGAAGCGCTCGCGCGCTGGTATTGCCGACCCGAACCGACCCATAGCCTCATTTATGTTTTTGGGTCCGACAGGTGTGGGTAAAACTGAGCTCACCAAGGCACTCGCTGAGTTTATGTTTGATGATGACAAGGCGCTTATCCGCGTGGACATGTCAGAGTACATGGAGAAGCACAGCGTCTCAAAGATTATCGGCGCGCCACCGGGCTATGTTGGCCACGAAGAGGGTGGAGCGCTCACCGAGCTGGTGCGCCACCGACCATACTCTGTGCTCCTTTTTGACGAAATTGAAAAGGCACACCCTGAGGTCTTCAACATCCTTTTGCAGGTGCTCGACAATGGCTATCTTACCGATGCAAAAGGCCGCAAGGTAAACTTCCGCAACACGATCATTATCATGACCTCAAACATCGGTGCGCAGTATATCGACCGTATGGAGCAACTCGGCTTTGCGGTTGGTGGGCGTGGCGATGGTAAAGACTATGAAGTTGCCAAAGAGCGCGTCATGCAGGCGCTCAAAGAGCACTTCCGCCCTGAGTTCCTCAACCGTGTGGATGAAATCATCATCTTTAACATCCTCACCACAGATGCAATCAAAGAGATCGTGGGCATACAGGTAAAAGAGGTGATAGCACGCTTAGCAAACAAAGATATTACGCTCACGCTCACGCCCGCGGTCATGGAGTATCTCGCTAAAGAGGGTTACAACCCGCACTATGGTGCGCGCCCGCTGCGCCGACTCATTCAAGACAAGATACTTACCAAGGTGGCATCGCTCATGGTCAGCCGTGGTGTGCTCTCGGGTGGCTCGGTGTTGGTAGATATGAAGAATGGTGAATTCGTGTTCGACGTTCGCAAGGGTGGTGGCACTGGTCGCGGTAAAGTAAAGTCGACTATGAGTGACTTAGTGGTGCAGTAGTCGCAGATGTTTTTGGCTGTAGTAGTGTGCCGCCGAGGATAGCCGCAGTAATGGCAAATAGAGCACCTACTGCAAAGGCAACTTGGTAGCCCGAGAGTAGAGCACTTGTCTGGGCTGCGCCTGTAGCAAGGAGATCTGCTGTTCGTGCACCCGCTAGCGAAGCGAGCACAGCAAGCCCAAGTGCGCCACCCATCATAAATGACGTGTTGACGAGCCCCGATGCGAGCCCAGACTCCTCGGGGCTAACGTCGCTCATGGCGGCAAGCAGTACCGGGTTAAACGCCATGCCTGCGCCAAAACCGAGGAGTGCCATGCTTGGTAAAAGGTCAAAGAGAAACGAACCATCAAGCGGTGCACGTGCTAGCCAAAGCAATCCAGCTCCAGCCAGCCCCAGGCCTACAACCAGTGGTGGCTTGATGCCAAAACGCATGACAATCACTGCGGAGAAGTAGACTGAAAACGCTGCCATGATGAGGTTTGCGGGTAAAAAGGTAAGCCCAACTTGGAGCGGTGAGTAGTGCAAAATTTGCTGCAAATATAGAGCAGATATAAAGAACCAGGCAAACATTGCAGCTGCCCACAATACACCCACGACGTTGGCGGTCCAAATATTGCGCAAACGAAAAAGTCTCAGCGGCATCAGCGGCGCTGGTACGCGTGATTCGATATAGATAAACACCCCTAGTAAAACGCATGCGACGGCAATAAGGCCGAGTGTTTGCACGGTGAGCCACCCGACGAGGTTTCCATTCACTACGGCGTAGTTGGCGAGTATGAGTGAGAGTGTGATAGTTGCAGCGCCAAACAAATCAAGATGGCGGTGCTCAAGCTCGGTGCGTGCGCGCGGCAGCAGGTAGAGCGCGAGAAAAAAGACAATGATACCCACGGGCACATTCACTAAAAAGATCCAGTGCCAACTAAGGGCAGTTAAAAGGCCGCCCAATAGCACACCCACTGAGCCTCCGCCTGCAGCAACGAATCCTAAAAAGCCCATTGCACGCGTGCGCTCACCTTCTTTGGTAAACAATTGCATCATGAGTGAGAGCGACACTGCCGACACGACAGCACCCCCCAAACCTTGCACAGCACGCGCAACAATAAGGAACCACTGTTCGGTAGCGAGCCCGCATGCGAGCGACGCAAGCGTGAAGACAGTGAGACCGATGATGAATAGCCTACGATGTCCAAACAGGTCGCCAAGCCTGCCGCCCAAAAGGAGAAAGCCGCCGAACGTGAGGAGGTAGGCGTTGACTACCCACGCAAGCGACGATTCACTAAACCCAAGATCAGTGCGAATGGAGGGGAGCGCGACATTCACAATGGTGGTGTCGAGCACGATCATAAGCGTTCCCAAACAGAGCACAAAAAGTGCCCACCACTTTGCGGCGTTATTTTTCATATATTTTGAGTATAGCAAGCGTTTTAGTAGCTATTCTGAACAAGCTTCTCGGCAAGCGGCGCCGGTCTTTTCTCCGCGTCTATTTTTAGGTATACTGGTCGTGTTCTGCTTCAAGCAGAGCAATATTCCGGTGTAGCTCAATGGTAGAGCAGCTCCCTGTTAAGGAGTTGGTTGTAGGTTCGAGTCCTACCGCCGGAGCAAAGTTCGAAAAGTCCCCGACTGGGGATTTTTTCGTACTTTAGCGCTGACTGGGCTGGAGGACTCGAACCGTAGGCGCGAATTTTTATTGAGCGAAGCGAGTATAAAAATTCAGCGTTTGAAAACGAAGTTTTTAAGCGAGTCCTACTGCGTCCATCCGTAGCTTTGGCGAAGGAGGACCGCCGGAGCAAAAGGTTTTAGAGAATCTACTTTGTAGATTAAGAGTTTTTTGAATCTGCACGTAAAGTGCCTGTCCATTCGTTGCCCACGGGTTGCCCAAAACCATGCTGAAATGTTTCAAGATTTGCATATTTTTTGAAGCCTTCATATAGTAGTGGCGTGCGTGGGCTACTGTGCAAACCATTCATGCACCATATTTTTCATACATCAGGGCGTTTTTTGTACAAAACTACAACACTTCTAGTTGTTCTTTCGATATTTTTTTCACCTCTAGCATCTGCGTATGCGCAGACGACCACTCCAATTAGCGAACCACCGCTGCCTTCAGTAGCGACAAACACGCCAGACGCTCCAACCCCTTCATTGCCGATTGATGCTGGCACTTCAGAAAACGATATTTCTCCTACAGATTTTAAGGCGCTTACTCCACAGGTCCAGGCAGATGCGACCGCAGGTGGTGAAAATATAATTGCTCCAGAATCAGCTGCCGCAGCCGATACAAAAAAAGGCGCTGGCGTGGAAACTACCTTAAACAAGGCGGGTACCTTTTCAACTCAAAACGCTGGTGATGAAGCAGATGTTTTTTCTGGAATAGTAACCACTCAAAACCCTTCAGGTCCTAACTATATGTCTGGAGCTGTAACATACTCGGTACCTATAGCGATACCTCCTGGGCGCAATGGTATGCAGCCTAATATACAACTTACGTACAACAGTCAAAGGACAGACCAATCCTCAGTCGTCGGTTACGGATGGGAGTTGTCCATGCCGTATATTCAGCGTCTTAATAAGCAA
>JAUPWA010000005.1 GCA_030916835.1 Patescibacteria group bacterium
ACTATTGAGTGGATAGCGCTTTTCTCAGGCTTAAAACTGCGCGGTGGTGTCGGCTTTTAACAGTGTTTTGGGGCTGGTCGAGGAGCTCGCCTATCTCTAAAAAGGTGAGACCGTTGGTGTAGTGGAGGAGTAAAATTTCACGAGCTTCAGGCGCTAGTGCTTGCATAGCATGGTTGAGTGTCTCTGCGTTGAGCGTTCTGTCGAGTTTTTCGTCGGGTAGTTCCTCAGAGTCAGGTACCGTCTCGGCGAGCACGTTGACACCTTCTTCGGTATCAAATGCTGAAAAGGGTACGTGTTTTTTCTTGCGCAAATGGTCTATGGCTGTGTTGCGTGCAATGCGCAGCACCCAGGTTTTAAATTTACTCGCCTCCTCTTTATATGACCTAGCGCTCTTCCAAGCTTTTAAAAATGTCTCCTGAACGATGTCCTCCGCGTCGTGCTGGTCGCCAACAAAACGCACAACAAACGAGTACACCGTCGTGAGGTGCCGCTTAACAAGCTCGCCAAACGCCTGCTCGTCGCCACGCAGATATAAGCTCAAAAGTTCTTCGTCGCTGCGTTCCATATAAAAAGTCTACCATTTTAGTACGTACTGAGTGCCTCGTGTGGTGCAGTGCATCGTTGTGTACGCACGTTGCGTATACATAGGAGTCGACGTCGAATTACTAATAAATCTTACAATTATCTATGATGAGCAAACAACATCTACTCGGGGCCGTAGCAGGAGCGGTCTCGGTTGCAGCACTCGGTGCGGGAGCGCTCACGTTTGCGCAAACAAGTAGCACCACGAGCACGGCTCGCGCACCGCACGGCGTTATGGGTACGGTAAGCGCAGTGAACGGCACTACTGTCACCCTTACCGGCAAAGATGGCAAAACCTACTCTGTAGAGGCAGGGAGTGCAGCAATCACTAAAAACATGACCGTAGCTGTTTCTGATATCAAAGTTGGAGATACGCTCATGGCGCAAGGTTCAGTTGATGGTACTACGGTAACTGCTACGAACATTCATGATGGTGTCCCGCCAATGGGCGGCATGATGGGTGAGCGTGGTATGGGACACGGGATGGGCCGCACAGTTCATGGCACTGCACCCACAGTGAAGTAAAATCCCATACGGTAACCCTAGGTAAAAAACAAAAGACCCCGGCAGCGCAAGCCGGGGTCTTTTGCTGCGGGGGTTTATGACGAACTTTCCCTTTTGCCGTCAGTCGGGAAAAGTAATGGTGTTAAAATTGCTCCTGAAAAAATCCCAACCGATAGGATGATGAATATCAATTTGAGCTCCAAGATTGAGGCTGCCCACATGGCAAAATTGACGAAAGCAATTGCGACAAGTGCACCGGCACGCGCTCTATCTGTGGAGCTGAACATTTTATTGGTATGCACCTTTTGGACCAAAAATGCCAGCAGGACACCGCCTGCCAAGTTTATAAGCAGCAAGAGTGTGCTGAGGAGAAGTGGAAAATTTGCAAGGTCGAGCATTTTCGGAAGTCTCCGGTTTTGGTTTAGAACGAATGCTTTTCCGATTCTGCCACATTGGGTGTATTTGTCAAACATTCATCATGCTACAATTTACCTATGGAACCGCTGGCGTCGAAAATCCGGCCGAAGGCTCTTAAGGAGTTTGTGGGCCAAGAGCATTTGGTTGGTGCTAACAAGCCCTTGCGCGAAGCGATAGAGGGGAAGCACCTCTTCTCCTTTGTATTGTGGGGCCCGCCAGGCACTGGCAAAACGACGCTTGCGCGCATCTATGCCAACGCACTTGATGCCGAATTTCATGAACTCTCTGCGGTGGATTCTGGTAAGGATGACATTAAGCAGGTGCTCGGGCAGCGAGCGGGTGGTGAGAAGAGGGTAGGACTTGGCCTAGCGGCCCGGAGCGCACTCTTCGAATCACCTGCGAGCGAACCGAGCACGAAACCCAAGATTCTTTTTATTGATGAAATTCATCGATTTAATAAAGCGCAGCAGGATTTTTTGCTGCCATTTGTCGAGCGGGGTGACATAACGCTCATTGGCGCTACGACCGAGAACCCGAGCTTTGAAGTCATTGGCGCGCTTCTTTCGCGCTGCCGCGTCTTTGTACTGAACGAACTTTCTCCCGACAACATGGGCCAGATACTCAAACGCGTAAAGTATAAGGTTCCTGTTGCTGCGCGCGACTGGCTCATAGAATTAGCACAGGGTGATGCGCGCCAAGCAATAACCGTGCTTGAAAATGCGTTTAAGTTATATGGCAAGATAACGCTCGAGTCGCTCAAAGAGACTGTACAAAGCAAGCATCTGCGCTATGACAAAAAAGGCGATGAGCACTTTAATACCATCTCTGCATTCATAAAGTCGATGCGCGCGAGCCAGCCCGACGCTGCGCTCTACTACTTAGCACGCATGGTGGACGCTGGCGAGGACCCGCTCTTCATCGCTCGGCGCATGGTGATTTTTGCGAGTGAAGATGTTGGCCTGGCGGTGCCTACGGCTCTTGTGGTTGCCAACGCAGTCTTTCGGGCGTGCGAAACGGTCGGCTATCCCGAGGCGCAAATTAATTTGGCACATGGCGTCGCCTACTTGGCTGAATGTAAAAAAAGTCGCCGCTCCTACGACGCCTACTTTGAGGCGCTCGCCGATGTACAAAAGTTGGGGAATCTCCCTATCCCCATGAACATTCGTAATGCACCCACCAAGCTCATGAAAGAGCTTGGCTATCACAAGGGGTATGAGATGTATGACAAAGAGTCTTATTTACCAGAGAAATTAAAAAATAAAAAGTATTTAAAGTAAATGAAAATGGCCCACCTTGTGGAAGGGTGGGCCATTATTAGGGTAAGCGTTTAGGCGTCGACAGATCTCAACACCTGGCGACGGATTGCCCGCTTTGGCTTGTCCCACCGAAGCAGCAAGCGCAGCTTGTGCGTTGCAATCCAAAGACGGCTCGGCCCCCGCATGCAAGCATCATTTCGCCATGAATGCCCACGTGGAATTTTCCCACGCTTTAAGCACTGTGTGGCTATGCTGTGCTTGAGCGCGAAGCGTTCGAAGAGGACGCCAGCGAAACTGAGGAAAACAAAGATCGCGCCGAGCGCTAGTAAAATCATTTGGCTCCAAAACTCTTGTGTCTGGTAAACCTGGTTGTGTGTGGCCTGGTCGACGACAATTTGGTACGACATAGCAACATTCCCGAAAAATTGCGACTGGATTTATTATACCATTTACACATAGCATGTCAAGCGCAACTGTTGATAACTAAAATATTGAGAACTGGTCGCTCGGGGCTTTGCGAGGAGAGTAATGTTAAAATAAATGTATGGAAACTGAGACGATAGTGTTTGGCGGTGGATGCTTTTGGTGTACCGAGGCGGTGTTTTTGATGATCAAGGGCGTGGTGAGTGTTGAGCCGGGCTACGCAGGGCCAAAGCATGCGCGCTCTGGTGGCCCAACGTATGAGGAGGTGTCAACTGGCGAGACACCGTATGTGGAGTCTGCAAAGGTTGTGTACGATCCAGACAAGATAGCGTTCGCAGAGCTGCTACAGGTCTACTTTGGTAGCCACGACCCAACAACCCCTAACCGACAGGGGAATGATGTTGGTCCCCAATATCGCTCGGCCATTTTTTATACGACCGTGCGACAAAAGATGATGAGCGAGACATATATCAACAACATACAGCATGCGCATGACAAACCAATAGTGACTACCGTCGAGCCACTCGTGATGTTTTACGAGGCCGAGGATTATCACCAAAAGTATTACGAGAACCACAAAGACGCAGGCTACTGCCAGCTTGTTATAGCTCCCAAGTTAGAGAAAGTGGAACAAAAATTCCAAAACTTACTTCAGAAGTGATACAGTAATGGTATGCCCACACGCAAGCCTTTCCTGCCACCGTTTTATCTTATTGCCGCCACGTTTATCGGTATTGCAGACACCTTATACCTTTCGTACTACCACTATCTTGGTATAACCCCAGGCTGCGCGCTTAAGGGCTGCGAGGTGGTACTCAATAGTGCGTATGCCACTCCTTTTGGGGTGCCATTTGCCTACCTTGGTCTTGTCTACTATGTATACATGCTGGCGCTCGGGCTTTTGGTTGCCTATGACCCATACTCTCGTGCGCTGCGCCTCGGCATGCTTGCATATGCGGGTATCGGGTTGCTGTGCTCCATTGCTTTTGAACTCATCCAGGTGTTTCTTATCGGTTCTGTTTGTATGTTTTGTGCGATCTCGGCCATTACCACGCTCGTACTGTTTGGTATGAGTGTTTGGTATTATAGGAGTACACGATAATCACCATATCTATGCCACAAGAAACTTTTTTCAGTCGCCCATTTGTTTGGCCAGCAATTATCCTCGGGTGTGCGCTCCTAGTTGGCTTGTTGGTTGTTGGATGGGGCATTAGTGCGCGTGGAGCAGGAGACACAATCTCTGTAACCGGCTCTGCAACGCAAGAGGTCCGCGCAGATGAAGCAACTTGGACGGTTGATGTGCGCCGCACAGCGTTTGCGAGCGGTGTCTCAACTGCCTACAGCCAAATTGCGCACGATGGGCAGGCAATAGCAGAGTTTTTTACAAATCAACATCTCGCATCGTCGAGTGTTACTGTTTCTGTTGTATATAGTGACCAAAACTACTCCTCAGATGCGAACGCTCCAGTAAGCTACGTGGTCCATCAGACAGTTACTGTACGTACAACAGATGTAGTTGCGATAGACGCACTCTCGCGCTCTATCAACAGCCTCTCGAGCGCTGTTTCGCCCGGTAGTGTTGTCTCACCAAGCGCACCTCAGTATTTCATTAGTTCGCTACCAAACCTGCGCGTCTCTCTGGTGGGAGCGGCGATTACAGACGCTAAAGAGCGAGCCGTGCAAATAGCAAAAGCAGGCGGATCCTCAGTGGGGGCTCTCAAAAGCGCCTCCAGCGGGGTGGTGCAGGTGTTGTCGCAAAACTCTATGAGTGTTGAGGATTATGGCAGCTACGACACCTCAACGATCGACAAAGAGGTCATGGTCACCGCTCGCGCAACTTTTTACGTTAAGTAATTAACGACGTGCAAAGCGGTATACGCGCCACAATATAAAAAAGAAGAGCACAGCAAACGCGGGATAAAATACGCCTATGTTTGTGATGAGATAGCTAAGCGCGGAGCACACGTAGAGCACAGCGGTTACAGCGATGAGCCACAGTGTATTTTTCCAGCTCGAGGGCTTTGCTGATGCGTCCTGGAGAGCCTTGGTTGACCATGCTGTCCCTCCAGTAAGCTTTTGTGCGCTGGTTGAGCGCGCCTTGTCTATGTTTGAAAACACAGGAGCCGTGTATGTGCTTGCAAAGGGGGTGTATTTCAATACGTACTGCTGCAAAGGCTCAGAGCTTTCTATATGTGCTGGGGTTGAGGTTGCGCTGACGGTAGGCTCGGCAATGGTCCCGCCGCTGCTTGCAGTTGAGGGTGAGGCGGGGGTAGGTTTAGGATTTATATAGAAAACAGCGTTTTGGCTCTCAACTACGGTGCCGTCGGGAGTAACGAGTTTTGCTGTTACGTCGTGTTGGCCTGCTTTTGGTGTCCAGGTCACAGAGGCGGTGTCAGCGACTCCGGTTTTGAGCGTTACAGCGGTTTGGCCGATAGCTCCTGAAGCGTCAGAGAATTTTAATACGCCGGCAAAGCTGTTTGGAGAAACATTTTCAACTACTGCATATATAAAAACTGTTTCACCCTCGGTCACGCTCGACTGTGAAAGAAACATCGACTGTTTAGCGAATCCAGCCGCCTGCACTACAAACGGAGAAAACACAAGAGCCGCGGCTACAACAAAGCTACTCACACGCATAGTGCCATTGTACCATTAAATTAATGCTACAATTTTTGTATGCACCGCATGTGGAAAAAACTGAGACACTATATAACACCAACTCCTGAAAACACGTATCGACCGCACGTATTGCAAAAGTCTTGGCTCGTTTTCTTTCTTGCGTGCTCACTGATGCTTGAAGGTTTTTTGGTGTCGAGCATGGTCGCGAGGCAAACAGACTCGTTTATTACCCGCACTCCTACAACACAGGCAGCAGCTGTGTCTTTGGAGAGTGGTCAGGTGCTCGTGCGCACTGTGGTGCGTGTCATGAGTGACCCTACGGTGGCTAACATCTTTTTGGGGGTTATTGGTGTTTTGGTACTTCTTGTCGTGGTGCTGGCATTTTTCATGCATATTGAGGTGCAGTCTCACGAGGCACTTGCTGGTGGTGTCGTTATAGCTGCTATAGCCTTCGTGCTTTTGGGCGCAAATGTACATTTTTTGACAACAGCCAGCGCTACTGCTGCGGGGATAAGCGCGCTTGCGCCGTAGCGAGGCTTTAGTATGGTTATCGTATGAGTAAAAAACAATTGTCTACTAGTATAGCGGTGGTCGCTAGCTTTGCCGTGCTATCTATCTTTTTTGTATTTCAAAATCCATTTACAACACCAGTCGGCGCAACCGCAGCGCTTGACCAGGCGGCCACGGGAGACCGGCTTATTGTTCAAGATGAAAAGTCAGGTACAGGCCCCGGGGCAAAGTTGGGTGATGTAGCGGTTGTGAGCTATGTGGGCCGACTCAAGGACGGCTCAGTCTTTGACTCCTCAGAGGGTCGCGATCCGCTCATATTTCAAATTGGCGATTCGCGCATCATTGCAGGTTTGAACGCAGGTATGCAGGGTATGCGAGTTGGGGGTAAGCGACTTCTCATAATCCCGTCTGACCTTGCCTATGGTGCACAGCAAATGGGTCCTATACCACCAAACGCGACACTCATTTTTGAGGTAAGCCTCCTTTCTCTCACAGCAACCACGACACCAGTGCGCTAAACGGAGACGTTGTATAACTCCAGCACCTTTGCTACTGTCATCCGATGCGACCGGTAACCTATACTCCTGAAAAAAAGCTCAACAACGGGCGAGGCAGAGCTGGTGTGCTCGCTACGCCACACGGCACTATTCAAACGCCAGCGTTTGTTGGTGTAGCCACTAAAGCAACTGTTAAAGGAGTTGCCACTGAGACACTCAAGGAGTTGGGCCTGCAAACCATCATCGCCAACACGTACCACCTGTACCTGTCGCCAGGTGAGGAGGTGGTTGAGAAAGCCGGCGGAGTGGGCGAGTTTATGCGCTGGGAGGGTCCCACTATGACCGACTCAGGCGGGTTCCAAGTGTTTTCGCTCGGCTCGGGGTTTGGTAAGAAGGTTTCCAAATTTGGCCTGCACGGAACCACCCCCCTGTCACTAGATGAACCATTCCAGGAGGGTGGTTCCGCTTCGGCCCAGACGGAGCAAGAATTTTCTGAAGAAAATGGTCTGGCCGAGCGCAGCGAGGAGAACCGAGGACCTTTTCGAAAGAAAAATCTTGCGGAGGCCACTCTGTATGATGCGGAACTTGCAACCTCGCACGGCAAACTCGCTATCGTCGACGAAGACGGCGTCACCTTCACCTCGCACCTCAATGGCGATATGCATCGCTTTACGCCCGAGCGCTCGGTCGAGATCCAACACAAGCTCGGCGCTGATATCTTTTTTGCATTCGACGAGTGCACCGAGCCTACGGCGACCTATGAGTATCAAAAGGCGGCGATGGAGCGCACGCACCGTTGGGCCAAGCGCAGCCTCGCTGCGCACCGCCAAAATATTGACGCAAATAACCGTCAAGCAATCTATGGTATAGGCCAAGGCGGGCAGTTTGATGATTTGCGCCAAGAGAGCGCGCGCACCATTGGCGACATGGGGTTTGATGGGTTTGGATTGGGTGGCTCGTTTAGTAAAAAATATGGCAAGCACTCGCTTCAGTCGGCACTCAATATGCTCGACTATCTGCCGAGCGACATGCCAGTGCATGGCCTTGGGGTAGGTGAGCCTGAAGATATCTTCCTCGGTGCAGAGTATGGGGTCGATACCTTTGACTGTGTCATCCCGACGCGCAATGGCCGCAGCGGTACCGTCTTTACTGAAAACGGACCCATCAATATAGAAAATCGCCAATTCATAGAAGACTTCTCGCCACTTGACCCCGAGTGTGGTTGCCCGGTGTGCAGGCCAGCAAGCGGGGCAGGCTACACAAAGGCTTATATCCACCACCTCTTTCGCACCAAAGAGATGCTAGCTCCCATGCTCGCAAGCCAGCACAACATCTACTTCCTCGTACACCTCACCGAGCGCATCCGCCTCTCAATCCTCGATGGCTCGTTTGAGTCTTTCCGTGACAGTTTTCTAGCAAAATACAAGAAAAACAATAATAGTTAAAATTACGAAAATGTTCCCATATTATGATATATCAAAACAGTAAGTGATATGCGAAACCCGGCAAGTCTACGACTTGCCGGGCCTTAAGTGGGTTCTGGTGTATCAGAAGAAGCCGCGCTCTTCGCCTTCGTCGATCGCGCCAGTGATACATCTGAAAATGATAAAAAGGAGGATCAGTGCTGCGAAGGTTTGATCCCACGGAAATCCTCGCATGAGGAAGAGAACGAGTCCGGTGCTGATTGCGGAGATCAGCAAACGCCGGTTTTTTTTCTGGGTCATGATCGTGCCTTTCTACGTAGCCAATCAAAATTTAATACATTTATTAATTATGTCAATATGCTATACTCTTTTCATATATGTCGCGGTTTGAGCTCAAATCTGAATACGAGCCGGCGGGGGATCAGCCCAAGGCTATTGAAGCTCTTCTAAAGGGTCTCGAGGATGGTGTCGAGCATCAGACGCTCCTAGGTGTGACCGGCTCAGGGAAGACGTTTACCGCAGCGAGCATCATTAACGCGGTCCAAAAGCCAACACTGGTCATTGCGCACAACAAGACACTCGCCGCGCAGCTCGCGCAAGAGTATCGCGAGTTTTTCCCCAACAATGCGGTCCACTACTTTGTCTCCTACTACGACTACTACCAGCCGGAGGCCTATATTCCGACC
>JAUPWA010000026.1 GCA_030916835.1 Patescibacteria group bacterium
CATTTCTAAACTTTATTTCTCTATCGAGTTTCTCGTTTTCTAAAAGCAACAGATCTTTGCTCTTCTTTATTTTTTGACCACGGATCCAATTAAAAATGAAGGTGGGTTTGATATGTATTTCCCCCACAATATTTTTAAAAAGACTCAAAATCATTTTACAAACACACAAAGCTTGCGATTGCGTCGCCGTCGCGGAGTTTCATGATGCGCACGCCTTGGGTAGAGCGCGAGAGAGATGGGATCTCAGAGAGGTCGGTGCGGATGACTTGGCCTTTCTTGGAGATGACGACAATTTCGGGTACCTCTTCAGCCTCTTTAGAGATGACGCGCGCGGCGATGAGTGGGCCCGTCTTTGGCGTTGCCTTCACTGTCATGATGCCTGAGCCGCCGCGGTTTTGGACCTTGTACTCATCGATTGGTGTCGTCTTACCAAACCCGTTTCGTGTCACGACGAGCACCTCGATGCTTTTATCACCCTTCTTCACTACGTCGGCGCCAACGATAAAGTCGCCTGCAGCTAACTTCATACCACGCACGCCGCCAGCGGCGCGACCCATCGCGCGGATGTCGCTCTCTTTAAAGCGAATAGCCTGGCCTTTTTGCGAGGTGAGGAGGATTTCATCACCCTTCTCCACCAGGAGCGCTGAGATCAGTTCGTCACCCTTGTCGAGGCGCATAGCGATGAGCCCCGAGCGGCGCACATCGTGAAAGGCGGTCGCATCAACTTTTTTAGTGACGCCCATCTTCGTTATCATATAGAGCGACTTCTGGCCTTCCTTTTCTACCTTACGCATAGGTAATACGGACGACACCTTTTCATTGTCGGAGATAGAGAGAAAGTTTACTATCGCCTTGCCTTTGGTCGAGCGCTTACCTTCGGCGATGTCATACATCTTTATTTGGTACGCCTTGCCCAGGTCGCTAAAGAAGAGGAGGTCTGAGTGGGTCGAGGTGGTGAGCATGTTGGTGACAAAGTCTTCCTCTTTAGTGTTGAGGTCGATAACGCCGATGCCGCCGCGCTTTTGGTGCTTGTACTCCTCGGGGCTCGTGCGCTTGACGTAGCCGCCCGCGGTGAGCACCAACACCTGCTCCTCATCGGGGATGAGGTCCTCAACATTGATGACGCCGGCAGCGCCCTTCACTATCTTGGTCTCGCGATCGTCGCCGTGCTTCTTCACCGCCTCGGCGGTTTCATCCTTAATGACCTTGAGCATCTTTTTCTCGGACTTCAAGAGGTCTTCGAGCTCAGCGATGAGCGCTTGGATCTCTGCAAGTTCGTCGAGGATCTTTTGGCGCTCGAGGTTGGCGAGCTTTTGCAAGCGCATCTCGAGAATGGCGTTTGCCTGCAGTTCGGAGAATTTAAATCGCTTGATGAGGTTGAGGCGCGCATCGCTAACATCTTTTGAGGCGCGGATTATCTTGATGACCTCGTCGATAAAGTCGAGCGCTTTTTTAAGACCAAGCAAAATGTGCTCGCGCTCTTGTGCGCGGGTGAGATCAAATTGCGTGCGGCGGCGTACCACCTCACGGCGATGCTTCACGAACTCCTGGAGGATACCTTTGAGCGAGAGCGTCTGGGGCACGCCGTCGACCAAGAGCACCATATTGAAGTGGAAGGTGTCCTCAAGCGCAGTGTGCTTGTAGAGGTAGTTGAGCACCTTTTGCGGATGTGCTCCGCCCTTGAGCTCTACCACGATACGGATGTCGCGGGTCGACTCATCGCGCAGCCCGCGGATACCCTCTATCTTCTTGTCGCGCACCAAGTCGGCGATACGCACGATGAGGTCGGCCTTGTTAACGCGGTATGGTATCGAGGTGATGATGATCTGGAAGTCGCCCTTCTTACCCTCGACAATTTCGGCATGACCGCGGGTTACGACACCACCTTTACCGGTCGAGTAGGCATGCAAAAGATCTTTGCGGTTAAAGGTGATAGCGCCCATCGGGAAGTCAGGGCCTGTGATGTGCTCCATCAGATCTTCGGTGGTCGCGTCTGGGTTTTCTATCAAATGCGTGAGTGCGTTGGAGACCTCGGTGAGGTTGTGTGGTGGGATGTTGGTCGCCATACCCACGGCAATACCAAGAGTACCGTTGAGCAAAATATTAGGGAGGACAGCCGGGAGCACCTCGGGCTCTTTCAGCGAGCCGTCGTAGTTGGGGCGCCAGTTGACTGTGTCTTTGTCGAGGTCGCGCAAGAGCTCTTCAGTGATGCGCGACATCTTTGCCTCGGTATAGCGCATAGCAGCGGCCGAGTCGCCGTCGATCGAGCCAAAGTTACCTTGGCCGAGCACGAGCGGGTAGCGCATAGCAAAGTCTTGCGCCATCTTGACCATTGCGTCATAGACAGATGAGTCGCCGTGCGGGTGATACTTACCGAGCACATCTCCGACCACTGCAGCCGACTTGCGGAAGCGCGCGCCTGGGGTGAGCCCCATGCGGTGCATCGTGTAGAGGATGCGGCGGTGCACTGGCTTTAAACCATCGCGCACATCTGGCAGGGCACGGGAGGTAATAACCGACATGGCGTAGTCGAGATAGCTCTCGCGCATTTCGGTTGAGATATTGCGCCCAACAACGCTTTGCGCGGGCGCTGGCACACTACTCTCTGGTATGTCTTTGTCTTTCTTTCGTGCCATAGCTGATTACTGTTGATACTGATACACACTACTTGTTGCAACCTGCAGTGTATTACCCTCTACCTGCGTTGTCGAAATCACGTTCGAGAGCTGTGTCTGATTTCCTCCATCACTGTTGGTGAGTTGGCCACTACTGAGCCGCAACCCTAGTGTACCGAGCCACCCAACGAAAACAACCGCCGTGACGAACGTTGCGATACGCAAGGCGTGCTGCCTGCGCTCATGGGTCGACTTTTGCGTCATGTGGTTGTAGTAGCGCTTGATCATAGTTAATTTGCAAGGACGATTATCTCACCCTCTTTGTCGGCAAGATCCTTCTTTTTGGTCGTCAATTTATCAATTGGCTTCACTCCCTCAACGCCTGCCTCCTTCAAAAACGCTTTGAGCGACTCAGGGGTGTAGTGCATAGGGATGATAGCTTTGGGCTCAAGCGCCACAGCCAACTTGTACGCCTCGGCCTTGTCGAGGACCCCATCGCCACCTATAGGCACAAAGAGGATATCAATATCGTCGAGCTCTTGCTTGGCTGCTGGTGGCAAAGTAGATGAGCCAAGGGCGCCCAAAAAGCAGAGGTTGGTCCCCTCAAGCAAGATACTATATATAGTATTGAGGTGTTCGCCGTCATAGCCAGACTCCGAGCCAAAGCCACGCACCGCGACTCCTTTTACCTCGTACTCACCCGGCCCCATGATCACAAATGGCTCGCGCTCACCATAGGTCATTTGGTCGGCGCCGTTGAAGTCTTCATGATTTTGGCTCACAAGCACGATGTCTGAGCCAAAACGAGCACTCTTGAGCTTTGAGTATTTAGAGGGAGGGTTGAGCGCTATCGTGAGCTCGCCCTGGGTAATTTTAAAACACTCGCCGCCGAGGTAGCTGATAACCATATACCCTATTCTAACATAGTGAGCCCTCATTTTCACTATGCAGGCCCCGCGCTTGACCTATATATAGTATTAGGGGTATTGTCGAGGTGGCGGTTCTTAGAAGACACGTTAGTTGGGTCCATAGGCCCTGTCCTCCCCAAACGGACGTAGTCATAGAGACACGGCATCATGTTTTCTTAGGATCGCCACAAAACCACAGGAGTACGTCATGGGTACGATCGATAGGCCGGAATTAAACGGCTTTCGAAATCCACCCAAGAATGGGGGCACATGGCCAGGTGATCTGGTCTGGGGTAAGACCGGGGAGCATCCTTCCTGGTTCCGCTAATACCGCCGACCTCTAGACTCGCCTAGCGAGTACAGGGTCGGCGACACAATACACATCCGCTGGCTCAGGCCAGCATCAAATGGCGCTGCATCCTTCGGGGCAGCGCCATACTACTTTTATACACAATCTCCCTACCCCACCCCTTGCATTATTTTTCATGAACGGTACATTTGGGGAGGCAAGTGCAATGTTCCTCGATTTTGGGCACAAAGTGCTTTCCAGCCAGCCAGCCGCACCCTGCGGTGGCTTACCAGGGAGTACCTCCATGTCGCGTATCCATCCGGCGGCCCCAGGCCGTCATAAGCAAGCGATCGCAAGCACCCTGTCGCCGACCGGACAAGCCACCATGGCGCACCATCGTACGCACGTCATCGGCGGCTGCACGGCGATGAAGCCCAACCTGAAGTCGATGTCGCACTTGGCCGGCGCCGTGCTCGCCATCACCTGACGACCTGTCACGACGGCCCGACGCAGCGGATTCCCTCCCTGCGTCGGATGCCTCCCTCGCCAACTTAGTTGGCAACAATTTGGGAACTTTGCTTCCCTACTGCAACCCCGTAAGCCCCAGGCTCGGGGTTTTTACATGCCCGTCTTCATTTGACTTACAGCCTTTTTAATGCATAATTAAAACTACCACTTAAACCTAAGTGGCGGCACATTGGGTGATGGAATGCCAAAGACACAAGTCGAAAACGGAGTTGGGGGCACAGGCTGAAGCTTGGCCCCCAAAAACAGCCGGCGGACCCGAAAAGGGCCGCCGGTTTTAACTTTTTGACCCTCCTTGCAAAAGCCTCGTTTGGGGCTTGACAGGAATTTTAGAGTATGTATACTATTGATGCTGTATCAACCCAAAGGAGTCAGCAATGCGAAGTACCAACTTCACCCCGTTCCTTATCATTGTGCCCAATTCCATCGACGCGCTCACTGTGGCCGCGGTCATCACGACCTGACGCCCGAACGCCGGCGCGACCTGGCCTACCCTCGAGGCCGGCCAGGTCGCTGATCGCCGAACACTCGAAGGAAAGAAAGGATGCGAATTCCATTCCGATAGATTTTCACTCTAACGAAGGGAGGAGGTAATGAATCGGTACGAGATACCTCGACCAGATACGTGATTGCGCTCATTTGGTGACTGAGG
The DNA here is from genome assembly GCA_030916835.1 of Patescibacteria group bacterium. Taxonomy (GTDB): domain Bacteria; phylum Patescibacteriota; class Minisyncoccia; order Phycocordibacterales; family SBAW01; genus GWA1-54-10. The sequence continues at coordinate 4,990 of JAUPWA010000026.1, forward strand.
CTGGAAAAGCCGCACCCCTCAGGTTCACCCCGACCCCCATGCAGTTGCATAGCAACTCAGGGGGTCGTTTAGTTTTATGCCTCGTTACCTCTTGATACTTTGTATAAATTAGTGTATATTTTTGCCAATTGCATTATCAGCAATTAGGAGCGTAGGATTAATCTCGAAAGGGAGGCCTGCCCGACAAATCAATAGTTATGTCACCAGAAACACTTGCCCCTGAAAAGGCACTAACGGCTATGGCCGGTTTAGCAGAAAAGATCGTTGAGTACCCTAAGGAGGGCTCTATCGTCGAGGGTACCGTGCTTGCGCTTGACCGCGCGCGCCTCTACATCGACCTCCCCCCGTTTGGTACCGGCATCATCTTTGGTCGCGAGTACATGAACGCTCGTGAGGTTATTAAGCGCGTCAATATCGGCGACGTTGTTGCCGCTAAGGTCATCTCGACCGACTCCAAGGAGGGCTACATCGAGCTCTCACTCAAAGAGGCTCGCCAGGCTATCATCTGGGCCGAGGCTGAAGAAGCAGTAAAGGAAAAGAAGCCCTTCGAGCTCACCATCAAAGAGGCAAACAAGGGAGGCCTCATACTCGAGTGGCAGGGCCTTGCTGGCTTCCTCCCGGCTTCACAACTCAAACCCGACCACTACCCGCGCGTCTCTGACGGCGACAAGGACCGCATCCTCGATGAGCTGCGCAAACTTGTTGGCGAGAAGCTTACGGTCACTATGATCTCTGCTATGCCAAAGGAAGGCAAACTCATCTTCTCTGAAAAGGGTCAGGATGACACCGAGAAGCGCGAGAAGATCGAGCAGTACCAGGTGGGCGACGTCCTCGCGGGCGAGGTCACCGGCATGGTCGACTTTGGCGTCTTTGTGAAGATCCAAGACGGTCTTGAGGGTCTCGTGCATATCTCGGAGATCGACTGGGGCCTTGTTGATGATCCTCGCCACTTCTTTAAGGTGGGCGACGCGGTGAAGGTAAAGATTATCGACATCAAAGATGGCAAGGTCTCACTCTCAGTGAAGGCTCTTAAAGAAAATCCATGGCAGTCTGCCTCTAACAAGTATCACAAAGGTGACAAAGTTGAGGGTGTGGTCATCAAGTTCAACAAGCACGGCGCACTCGCCTCTATTGAGGAGGGTATAGCAGGCTTGGTACACGTCTCAGAGTTTGGTTCTGAAGAGAAGCTTCGCCAAAACCTCGAGCTTGGTAAGCGCTACCCATTTGTCATCTCGCTCTTTGAGCCAAAGGAGATGCGCATGGCGCTCACTTTCTCGGGTGATAAGAAATAAAAACTATTGTTTGGTGTGAATGACCATCGTTGCGTGGTCTAGCCCCTCAGTGATCAAAAGCTCCAAAGCTTCGGCGAGGAGCTTTTTCACTTTCTTGAGTTTCTCTTGCTCCCCCGGCTTAAATGTACCGAGCACAAAGTCCACTGTGTCATGCGACTCCGGCTTCCGGAGTCGTCCCGAGCTTGTCGAGGGACTAATGCCGATGCGGATGCGCACAAACTCTTTTGTTTTAAGTGCTTTTTGGATAGAGTCAACGCCCCGGTGCCCACCCGCAGAGGAGCCGACTGAAAATTTAATCTTGCCGAGCGGCATATCGAGCTCATCATGGACCACCACGAGGCTTTCAGCGTCTTTTTTGCTCTTCACGAGCGTGGTGAGCGCTTTGCCAGAGTTGTTCATGTAGGTGTCAGGCAAGACAAGCGTAACTTTTTTGCCAAACAACACACCGCGCGCAAGCTGTGCGTGCGTTTTAGTATCCTCTTTCCACTCTTTAACACCTTCTCCTTTTGCAATCGCACGCAGGAGATCACGACCAATGTTGTGTCGCGTGTTGTCATACTCACCGCCAGGATTTCCTAACCCAACAATAGTCCACATACATGACTTAGTATCGTGTATGAAGTTGTAAGTTGCAAGCAAGAATTGTTTTTTGCATCAAAAAACTTGCATTGTTTACACACTCGCTTACAATACACGCATGTCTGAGGTGCATCGAGAAAATTTTTTCATCGAACTCCTCAAATTTGGTTTACTCGCACTATGCATCGTGCTCCCGGTGCGACTTTTTGTTGCACAACCATTTATCGTTTCAGGTGAGTCGATGGTGCCCACGTTTCAAAACGGCGAGTATCTCATCATCGATGAACTTACCTATCACTTCTCTCAACCAAAGCGCGGCGAGGTCATAGTGTTTCGCTATCCAAAGGACCCTTCGCAGTTTTTCATCAAGCGCATCATAGGCCTCCCCGGCGAGACCGTGCACATCTCCGACCAAGGGATCACCATAACCAAAACAGATGGCACCGCCCTACAGGTAGACGAGCCATACGTTATGAATCAAGGAAATGGAGGCACACGTGAGTACGTGGTGCCGCAAGACGAGTATTTTGTCATGGGTGACAATCGCCCCGAAAGTTCAGACAGTCGCTCGTGGGGCTTTTTGCCTCGCAAAGATATCGTCGGCCGCACGCTTGTACGACTCCTCCCATTCTCTACTATTGCATTTTTCCCTGGTGCTGCGAGTGAACCTCAATAATTAACAACCAATCGTATATACAAACTTTTTATAGCATGACACCACGCCTTTCTCCGGTCTCCTTCTTGCGCCACTGTGCTGACGTTGCTTCGTTCTATGGATTTGTGCCGCTGCGCGAGATTGAAAAAGGCATATCCATGCGGCGCGGTCGCGGGGGCTTTCACTCCTTTACCACGAGCACCGAGGCATGCGCGCTCCACATCACCACCAGCAAGAGCGTCGAGCCTATTCTCACCTACTATGCAACAACGGCACCAACCCATGTGCCTCCCGGCATCTCACCGCGCGATGTGGGCGAGTTTGGCATGCATGTCATAGGTGCCAACGAGAGCTTGGGCGAGATCGTACTTCTCAAAACAATGTTCTCTATCATGCAGGAGTGGGGTATGCGTGTCTCTGCAGTACGGCTCAACGCTGTGGGCGACAAAGACTCTAAAGCACGTTTTGAGCGTGAACTCACCGCCTACCTACGCCGCCACCTCAGCGAGCTGTGCCCCAATTGCCAAAAAGCAACCACCAGCAACTCTTTTGAAATCTATGCATGTGAGCAGGAGCAGTGCCGTGGGTTACTCACTGAGGGCCCCCGAACTTTAAGCTTTTTGTCCGAGAAGAGTCGCGCGCATTTTCGTGAAGTGCTCGAGTATATTGAGAGCATCGGTCTTCCGTACCAGATCGACGACCTCCTCATTGGCGATGAACGTGAGCCACGCATCGTCTTCTCGCTTGAGCTTACCGATGAAGATGCGACCGTTGTCGCGGGTGTTGGTGGGCGCTTCGATGAGTATGCTCGCCGCGTTATGAACCGCAAAGACAGCGCCATGGTCTCGGGGAGTCTCTTTTTTCGCAAAAAAGGCGTTACCAAGCAAAACGCACCGCAGCCGCAAAAGCAGCCGTCACCTAAAATTTATTTTGTGCAACTAGGGAGCCGTGCCAAACTGCAAGGTCTCACCGTCATCGACATGCTGCGCGCAGCCCAGGTGCCTGTCGCACAGTCCTTTGACTCACACAGCCTCGCCCCCCAGCTCCAGTGCGCGCGAGAACAGGGGGTCAAACACCTCCTTATTATGGGCCAGCGCGAGGCGCTCGACGGTACGGTCATAGTGCGCTCTATGCAAAATTCGAGCCAACAAATAGTCCCCCTCACGACCCTCCCCCGTTTCCTTAAAACCCTTAAAATCTAGCCTTGCGCCCCAGGTAAACGCATGCTAGGATAGTCCCACATGGCAGTAAATGCAGAAGTCCAAAAGACCGACGGCGAAAACGCGCTTACGTTGATGCGCCGTTTTTCTAAGCGCGTGCAAGGTACGGGCCTTATTACCCGTATGCGCTCACGCCGCTACCACGCTCGCATCAAGTCGCGCGAGGTGCGCCGCAAGCAAACCCTCAAGGTCATCAAGCGCCGCGAGACCGTCCAGGAGCTCATCAAGATGGGCAAGATGATGGAGCGCACCACCCGTGGCCCTCGCCGCCGCTAAGCTTTCTCAATTTTGAGAGTGAAATTCCAGCCGACAAGTACAAAAGTGCGCAAGCAAGCAAAACAGCAGAAAAAAGTGGGTAGGACTCGGCCTAGCGGCCCGGAGCGCACACTTTTTTCTGCTGTTTTGCGTGAGGCACTTAAAGATTTTGTACTCGGCAAGAAGTACGAACTTTCGTTTGCGTTCCTTGGCCCCACAAAGATGACAGAGGTCACCTGGCAAACCAAGAAGAAGCGAAAACCAAGTAATGTACTCTCCTTCCCTCTTTCAGACACATCCGGAGAGATACTCATTTGCAAATCAACCGCCAACAAAGAGGCCAAGCTCTATGGCATGAGCAAAGAGACATTTGTGGTTTATTTGTTTATCCACGGTTTGTTGCATTTAAAGGGTTACCCACATGGTGCTACAATGGAGAGCGAAGAGCGTCGTGTTATGCGGCGGTTTGGTCTTCGTACCAATGAACAGAGTAGTAACAGGAATTGATGTAGGAACATACCATGTCAAAGTGGTTATTGCTGAGGCAGCTGATGACCCCCGCCAGCCACCGCGCATCCTTGGCACCGGCTATGCCGAGAGCCGCGGCTTAAAGCAGGGTTATGTCGTTTCCATACCCGAAGCGGCGCGCTCGATAGCAGCGGCCGTTGCACAAGCAAGCCGAGCTGCGCGCATCCCGGTCAAGCGCGCGTATGTAGGCCTATCGGGTGTTGGGCTTGATGAAGCCTTTGCCCGAGGCGAAACAGTTGTTGAGCGCGGCGACTCTGAGATTACTGACCGCGACATTCCACGCGCCATTGAAGCAAGCCGCAAAGCGCTCCCGCCTGCAGCAACGCTCAACAGAGAGGTTTTACATACTATCCCCCTGCGTTTTTCGGTCGATGGAGTTGGCTTTTTAGGCGCATCACCCATTGGCACCAAAGGTATGCGCATCGCTGTAGAGACTCTTTTCATTACTTGCATGAAGAAGCACATGACCGACCTCGTTGAGGCGGTTGAAGAAGCAGGAGTCGAAGTTGAAGACATTGTCGCCTCGCCCATTGCGGCGAGTTTTGTCGCTCTCTCAAAGATGCAAAAGCGAGTGGGCTCGATGCTTGTTAATATTGGCTCGGAAACAACTTCACTATTGGTGTTTGAAGATACCAAACCTGTGTCACTAAAAGTCTTTGCACTAGGCGGCAGCGATGTTACCAACGATTTAGCACTTGCGCTTAAAATTGCTCCCGAGGAGGCAGAGGCTCTCAAACAGGGTGCCGTGCTCAACTCTCCTCTCCCTAAGAAGAAGATTGACGACACTATTAACCGCCGCTTAGGCGAACTATTTAAAACGATAGAGGCACACCTCAAGCGCATCGGCAAAAGCGAGCTTTTGCCAGCCGGTGCACTCCTGTGCGGCGGTGGTGCACTGACACACAGCGCACCCGATGTTGCCCGCGCTACGCTAAAACTCCCTTCGCGCATGGCAACGTTTAGCGAAGCAGGTGTGCAACCTCAAATAGACAACGGTGTTTGGGCGGTTGCCTATGGGCTTACGGTATGGGGCTTCACCGCAGGTGAAGGTATTGAGCCGCAAGACACAAGCACCTTTGGTGACATTAAGGACTCAGCCAAGCATGCTCTGCGCTGGCTCAAAAAATTCTTGCCATAAAACAAAAGAGTGCCTTGGTCAACCTGCCTGCCGGCAGGCAGGAATTTGCAAAGGTACTTGGTGGTGGTAGAGTGTGTGGGATATGCCACAAGTACAACCTGAAATTGAAGCATTCGCGCGCATTCGCGTCGTCGGTGTTGGAGGGTCTGGCTGCAATGCGGTCAACCACATGATGGAAAATAAGGTGCGCGGTGTTGATTTTATTGCGGTGAACACCGATGCTCAGGATCTCCACAACTCTCTCGCTAAAAAAAGAATCCATATTGGTAAAAATCTCACCCGCGGCCTTGGCGCAGGCATGAACCCCGACTTGGGCAAGCGCGCCGCTGAAGAAACAAAGGAGGAGATCCAGCAAGCACTTAAAGGCTCGGACATGGTATTTGTTGCCTGTGGTATGGGCGGTGGCACCGGCACAGGCGCTGCGCCGGTTGTTGCAAAGACCGCCAAAGAGCTTGGCGCGCTCACGGTGGCAGTCGTCACTAAGCCGTTTTCATTCGAGGGTCAGCAACGTATGCGTCTCGCCGAGCAAGGTCTTGAAAACTTACGCAAGGAGGTGGACGCGCTCATCGTTATCCCGAACGACCGCATCCTCGCTTCAGTTGCAAAAGATACAACTCTCAAAAACGCATTTGCTATGTGTGATGATGTGCTTAAGCAAGCGGTTGAGGGTATCTCAGATCTCATCACCCACCCTGGCATCATCAACGTCGACTTTGCCGACGTGCGTGCAGTCATGGAAGACTCGGGCTCGGCGCTCATGGGTATCGGCCTTGCCTCCGGCGAAAACCGTGCGTCGGTCGCCGCTAAAGCAGCTATTTCCTCGCCGCTTCTCGAGCTCTCCGTTAACGGCGCCAAGGGTGTACTCTTTGCAATCGCTGGCAATGACGACCTTGGCATGATCGAGGTCCATGAGGCTGCCAAGATCGTAACCGAGTCAGTTGATCCGAACGCTAAAATCATCTTCGGTGCCGTACGCGACGACAAGCTCAAGAAGGGCGAGATCCGCGTCACCGTTATCGCAACCGGCTTCCCAGCCAACAACATCACCCCTGGCCGTTCAGCACCACTCTTTACCTTCAGCCGCGAAACAAAAGAGGCGGATGTCCCGCCCGTTGGTGCCATTGGCAAGATTTTCAATGCACCCAGCGCACCCGCAGCACCCTCACCTATCGCGCCTCCACCAACGCCTCTAAAAAAAAGCGAGGCTGAGGAAGTAAAAACTCCTACAGAAGCAGAGGCGAAGCCTAAAAAGATTGAGGACGATGAAGACGAGTGGGGAGCAGTGCCCTCGTTCCTGCGCCGACCAAAAATTAAATAAGTCCCGACAAAATTGTCGAGGTACGATATACTACTGTCATGTTTGATCTTGCAATTATTGGTGGTGGCCCCGCGGGGGTTGCTGCAGGGGTGTACGCTGCGCGCAAGCGCCTTACAACTGTTTTTATAGCTGAGCATATTGGCGGCCAATCGACCGACTCGGTAGGTATCGAAAATTGGATCGGCACTGAAAAAATTTCAGGGGTCGAACTCGCCAAGTCGCTTGAGCGCCACCTGCGCGCCTATGCAGGCGACATGGTAGAGCTCCACATCGGTGAGCGCGCCGAAAAAGCAGAGAAAATAGAAAAAGGATTTTCTATACATACGCAAAAGGGTACCTATGAGGCTCGCGCGGTGCTTATCGCCTCTGGTGGCTCGCGCCGCAAGCTTGAAATACCAGGCGCTGCCGAGTTTGAAAATAAAGGCCTCACCTACTGTGCCTCATGTGATGGCCCTCTCTTCTCAGGCCAAGATGTGGTTGTGGTGGGCGGCGGTAATGCCGGTTTTGAAAGTGCTGCACAGCTTTTGGCGTACTGCAAAAGCGTCACGCTTATTCATCGCAACGAAGTGTTTGACAAGGCAGATGCCTCGACGGTCGAGGCGGTGCTCAAGCACCCTAACATGCGCGTGCTGCGTTCAAGCGAACCAGTTGAGGTTAAAGGCTCAGGGTTTGTCAGTTCGGTTATGGTTAAAAGCCGTTCAACTAGCGAGGTGACCGAGGTGCCAGCAGCGGGAGTGTTTGTTGAGATAGGTATGATCCCCTCCACCACCTATGCCAAAGACATAGTCACACTCGACCCATTGGGTCGTGTGCCGGTTGATGCCAAAAACCAGCGCACCTCAACCAGTGGCGTATGGTCCGCGGGCGACTGTACCGACGAGCTCTACCATCAAAACAACATCGCCGCCGGCGACGCCGTCAAAGCACTCGAGGATATCTACTACTGGCTCAAGTCGCACTCCTGATCCTTACTCGTATTCTTTTTCTGGTGACCCATACTGAAGGGGTGTTTGAATCAGCTTCTAGGAGAATTGGAAGATTGGTAATGGTTTGGTAAGACTTTAAAGGAGTAAGCTAACGTATGAACGTCATGCTCCGGACGATATCGCTTGACACTTTGCCTTCTTCTTTAGAAATAATATTTGTTGGTTCATACGAACCGTATACTATGCCGGCTTTCTCAACAAGAGTGAGTCGGCTAATGTATACAGTAAATCCATCTGCAAAGTAGTCCCATCGCTGAACCGCACCTTTTATGCCCCCAGACGTAACGTCCTCGAATTCGATAAAATCTGGCCGCGTCTTACCAAGCTCGAGTTTTTTGGCTTGAGAAAGTGGCATATTTGTTGAAAAGAAATATATCGTCGCAGGGTCCATTCCTGGTCCTTTTACGGACCATAGTGTGATAGTTCTACCTTCGACGGTTTGAACTTTAGTTTGGGAGGTACTCCAGCTATCAGGATGTTCAATTTGTATGCCAACTTCTTGGTTTTTTACTGTTACCCACCCCGCTCTATTTGAAGGCGTCTCGTTTTGCGCTGTTTGTGCTGCCGTAGGAAACAGCGGTAAGTCTTGCATATTTATCATAGGCTCTGTGCCCTGCACAAAGAAACTCAAACACCCAACTGCTGCAACAATTAAAACCAAAACGCCCACAACAATAAAAATAGATTTATTCTTCATAGTGCAATAGTAGCACGGTACCAAATCTCAAAATCTCCCCTTTATGTTCATCAGACAAACCTAATCCCTATTTATATTCTTTTATGTGA
>JAUPWA010000027.1 GCA_030916835.1 Patescibacteria group bacterium
GGGTAGACCTAAAATATTATGATACAAAATATGTAAATAAATGGTGACTGACCCCATTTACACGAGTGCTCTATGCTTCGTGAAGCAGAAACGGCTCGGCCGCCTCGAAAGGGGCGGTCTTTTCTTTTTTATGATAATCTGTGCTCTGGAAAGGGAGATGCCTCATGGTACATGGTATGGTTCGCCGGTGGTTAAGAAAGCGTTGGCGGCGTCGGTTGCAAATGCGCGTTAGGCAGGGTGCTTTTGTCGCATCCTTGCCCGCATATCTCGATAGGGGTCCAAAGCCAACCCTGCACCGGGCCGAAAAAGCTGCGTTCATGCATGGGTTCGCGAGGGAACAGCGAGCCGGGTAGATTAAGCGAGCCGCAAGTCATCCAATGATATAGCAAACCCCACGCTCTATTCAGGTGTGGTCTAATTTTGGCCGCCCTGAATATGGGCGGCTTTTCTTTTTTGTATGTATGTACAGATATACGTTGACAAACCATCTTGCACGTGATAAAAATCTTTCGGATTGAGAGAGGCTTCTTAGTCCAAAAGTTCTGAGAAGGGAAACGAGAATGATAGGAACATCTGACTCAGTGTTGGTACTGACTGCAAACATTGTCAGTGCGCACACCAGGATCCCAACAGGGGCGCTTCCCAACGCTATCCGGGAGGTCTACCAAGCGTTGAAGGATCTGGAGGTCGGCGAGACCGCTCCGACCGCAGCCGCGAGACGGCGGTCGGCAGTGCCGGTCAAGAAGTCGGTGTTGCCGGACCACATCGTCTGCCTGGACTGCGGAAGGCATCTGCAGATGCTGAAACGACACCTGCTCACCGAGCACAACCTCACGACCGCGCAGTACCGGATCAAGTGGGGACTCGACGCCGACTACCCGATGACGGCGCCGAACTACACTGAAAAACGTTCGACTATTGCGAAGCGGATGGGGCTCGGCACGGGGAGAAATACGCCGACCCGCGTTTAGTCCTGGTGGCATCCATAATCTAAGTAAATAAGAGCAATAATAACCCCGGCAGGAAGCCTCGCGCTTCGTTGCGCGGGGTTTTCTGTTTTATATTGCGTGGGGCGGGAGTGTCACTTTTATCCTTAAAGCGGCGTTGTATAGGGCATGATACAAGGGTCGCCAAATATACGATTCGCTATAAAAATTATTTCTATTGGTGCGGTGTTGGTGGTGAGTTTTGCGGCGAGTATGTTTGTGCGGTCGGTGGTGGATGATCGTATCCAAAATCAACAAGCAGCACTGCAGCACGCGGCAGGGGACACATCCCAAGTCTTACTGCATGGCGCTATGCCGGGGTTTATCCAAGGAGGGGAAAGTGCCTATCGCCCGGTACAGCGGGTATTGAAATATGCGATTCTTTTTATTGCACTCACCTTTTTGGCTTTTTTCCTTACTGAAATATTGTGTCATCTACGGCTACACCCGATGCAGTATTTGCTCGTTGGGCTTGGGCTCGCTGAGTTTTATCTCCTCCTGCTTGCCTTCATGGAGCACATGAGGTTTGGTTGGGCGTATGGTATTGCTGCGGCCATGACCATCTTGCTCATCTCTTTGTATAGCCGCTTCGTGCTGCAGTCTCGCAAAAGTAGTTTTTTGATCGGGTCACTGCTCGCGATTATATACACCTATCTGTTTGTCACGCTGCAGCTCGAGTCATTTGCTCTCTTGTCGGGTGCGCTCCTGCTCTTCGCGGCTCTTTTCCTTGTCATGTTCCTCACGCGCAACCTCAACTGGTACGACGCCTTTGACTACGCTAAAAAAGTGTAGAGACTTTTACCGATGTGGGCAGCCGACCCAGCAGCAGGGGCGGCGCATGCCGCCGCGCATTTTTGAAAGCCCTTTTTTGATACGGATAACACGCGTCTCGGCCTTCTTGCCCGAGGTAATCCAGCAGATCCACTCATTGCGCGCCAAGGGAGTAATATCTTGCCAAAGCGCGAGTACTTTAGCGTCAGCCTCGATGGCTGCGCGCACATCTTTTGGGAGCGGGTGTATGGTGCCTGAAGCGATGGCGGGAGTCATTACTGTACTATACTATATGCATATGCAACGCATTAAAATTGAACAACACACGTTTGGCGGGGCGCTGTGGTTTGGTATGTGGCTTTTTACTATCGGGTACCTGAAGCTCTCATTTTGGTGGGGTGTGCTCGCGGTTGTCATCTGGCCGTACCTCATGGGCGCCCACTTTGCGGGCACAAATTGGTAATATTTGACAAAATAGGCAAAATATATTACATTAGATTCAGCACTGGTACTCGTACGGCCTGTGGATTGCACCAAAAGCGTCTATGGTAACGTAAAGAGTAGTAGGAGAGTTCCATAAAGAGAACATCACACTGAGCGGAGGATATTCGCCACTCAATGTGTAGCCCTCTTTATATATAAGATGAGTGAAAGGATAGAATATGTGCGACATGGTCGCGGTTGCCACAATGGTCCAATGTCATTTTTGTGGACGTAATGTGGATATTCCTTGTTATCACACCAGCAACCTTTGCCAGACTCTGAGAGAAATCGGCAGAGAGCATGCTGAGGATATTCATGCCACAACTCCGCCGGGCGCTGATATTCATGAAGTCTTGGAGCTTCTTGCGACGACAGGCTAAGTCAAATGCTCGCAATGGGTTTTGGCACAATTATACTAACCGTCCACAACGCGAGCCGTTGGAGGACGGTTTCGCTTTTTTGTTTGTTACAATTATGTAACTGTGGTTGCTCGCTCAAGAAAAAAGAGACGGCAAGTCTTGCTTGATACGCTTATTGTTGCTGCAAGCCTCCTCGCTGCCACTATCATAGTTCAAACAGGTGTTGTGCATGCCCTTGCGGCGTCATTTAACGAGTTGGGGGTGTGGGGGAGTTTTTTGGCGGGGGTCTTTTTTACCTCGATGTTTACTACTGCGCCGGCGATA
>JAUPWA010000028.1 GCA_030916835.1 Patescibacteria group bacterium
ACTCGCACGAGATGCTCCACGACTTCGTCGTTGCTCATCGCGGGGAGTAGGCGCTCGTCGAGCGTGCCATCGGCGCACTTTTCGGCTAAGTCTTTTATATATGCTGCTTTTTGGCCCGAGAGCCCAGCTGTGCGCAGCGTTTCAATTGAGGTATCCCGCACAGTGAGTGGCGAGGGGAACTCCTCGCCAGGGTAGAGCGCAACAAATCGCGCCATAATGGCCGCCGCAGCCTTGCCTGTCACCTGCTGGTAGATAATAGAGCGTACAAGGGATTGAAAAACGCTGCGTGCCTCGCGCTCGGGAGGCCTCCCATACTTCGCGATAAGTGGCACAAAGTAGACATCTTTTTGCAACACCAAGAGCGCTTCGTCCATGCGCCAACTATACCAGAGTCATGCGTATATATGTTTGAAACCTATACAGCACGCATGAGTTGTAATAGGTGAATGAAAAGCTAACTTACAAACCCATGGAGATACTGTCTTGAGCCGGGAGGCTCCGACTGCTGAGGCATTCGGGGCCTCCCGGCGCGTATACCTCTTTACCCATAGGGTTATTTATGAAGATCACACCTCAATGCGGACAAACCGCGGCAAGAGGTGCAAGTTTTTATACAAAAGGCGCGTCTTATGAGGTACCGTTTTAATATTCCCCACCGTCTTGCGGCAATTTTTAGCACCACACATGCAGTGCATCTCCCACTCGCAGTGGGTACACACCACAGCCGAGTAGTCGTAGCAAATTTGCTCGCCCTTTTTGATATCACGCAGCGCGACCATCACTACTCCCCGCTTAAACCCCGCGTTGGGCTCGCATGAATGGTTAAAAAGATAGGGCAACCTATCAAGCTTGATAAACTCATCTTCTTTAATTTGAAATGGGTCATCAGGGCGGATCTTCCCTGCCTCAATCGCTCGCTCAACCTCCTCGCTCCCCATGTGCCTTCCCGTCATCTCGATAATGATCGAGCCTTTCTGTATATCTTGTGTAGCATAGACCCCTTTGCCGGTGTTAGTAGCGCCAACGCGTATATGCATCGCCCTATACTAACAAAAAACCGCACCCTAGGGTGCGGTTTTTTGTTTACTCTTCGATAAAGGTGAGAGCCTTACCCTTCTTGTCACCGCGGCCGGTGCGGCCAACACGGTGCACATAGTCTTCGTAGGTCATAGGCAGGTCGTAGTTGATGACGTGAGAGACGTTAGCAATGTCGAGCCCACGCGCTGCTACGTCGGTAGCAACCAAGATCTGCGCCTTACTTTCTTTGAAAGCCCCGAGCGAGCGCTGGCGCTGTGAGTGGCTCTTGTTGCCGTGGATAGACTCAGCTTTAAAGCCGCGCTGTGAGAGCATCTTCGCGAGCTTCTCAACGCCATGCTTGGTGCGCCCGAAGACGATCACCTTGCTAAAGTCAGGCTGTACAAGCAGGTCGTGGAGCACGTCGAGCTTATCCTTGCCGCGCACGTTCACCACGTCTTGGTCGACACTCTTGGCGGTTGCACCAGTGGAGACCTTGATGCGCACTGGGTCATGGAGAAACTCACCGATGAGCGCTTCAATTTCAGACGAGAGCGTCGCCGAGAAGAAGAGTGTTTGGCGGTCCTTTGCCATTCCCTGCATTACGAAGCGCATATCATTGATGAAACCCATGTCGAGCATGCGGTCCGCTTCGTCGAGCACAATGGTGCGATAGTCAGCAAGGCGGATTTTGCCGCGCTCGATGAGGTCTTTAAGGCGCCCTGGGGTACCGATAACAAAACTATTTTTATATTGAAGTGACTTAATCTGCGGCATGATGTTAGCACCACCAACACACACAACGGAGAAGAGTTTCATCCCGCGGCTGAGGCCTTTAAGCTCTCCATCAATCTGGAGCGCAAGCTCACGTGTCGGCACGATGACGAGCACCTGCTCTTTAGGGTTGAGCACCACCTTGTTGATGAGTGGCACGAGGAAGGCTGCCGTCTTACCAGTACCTGTGTTGGCAATGCCAACAACATCCTGGCCCTTGAGTACGTGTGGGATAGCTTTGTCCTGGATAGGGGTTGGCGTAGTGTAGCCCTTCTTTACGATGGCCTCTTTAACGGTTGGCTCGACTGCAAAGTCGGTGAACGCGTGCTCGGGCACAAAGTGCACGACCTCTTCAGTCACCGCTACTGCCTTATTAACAAATTTGGATGGGTGGATGTATTGGCCCATACTTGCCCCGCCGCGGCGGGGTGAACCACCCTTACCACCGCGAGAGCCGCCGAAGCTTGAACCGCCTCGGGACCCACCGCGCGAGCCAAAGCCTGCTCCGCCACGGGGCGAGAAACCACCGCGACTAAAGCTTGGCTTGTCAGTGCGGCTAAATGAACCACCGCGACTAAAACTTGGCCCGCCTGAGCGAGGTGAAGACTTACCAAAGCTTGGGCGAGCTGGACGATCACTAAATGAGCGTGAGGGTGCGTCGCTAAAGGTACGCTCTTTGTTTTCGAAGCTTGGAGAACGGTCTCCAAACGAACGCTTTGGGCGGTCGCTAAAACCCTCTGGGCGAGCACCAAAACGAGAGCCACCGCGAGCGCCAAACGCAGGCTTAGAGCGAGGAGCAAACCCAGCGTCAGCACGAAAACCGCCTTCGCGGCTTGGGCCCGAGTGGGGTGCGCGGGGTGCAGTTGGTGCATCACCAAAACGGCCTGCTGGGCGTGTTGCGCTGCGGGTTGGATAATCTTTTTTATGACCTGGCGTAAATGACGCGGTCGAACTCTTTGCGAATCCTGCCTTCTTAAACGCTGGTCGAGCGAACTTCGGACGGCCCGCGGGGCGGGATGAATCTTGATACATGTGTATATAGTAGCGAGAAAACTCGCGCATAACTCACGGTCGTTACAATAAAAATTGACCGAATCTCGCGAGTTTTCATACAAAGCCGCCTGTGGCAGCTCCAAACCCAAGAGAATGTTATGACACTATAATATCCTATCCCCGTGAGTTTGTCAATCTTTATCCTTGAAGGAAACCCTATTTGCTATACTACTTATATGCAAACATATGAAGGGCAGTGCCACTGCGGGGCGGTTCAGTTTGAGGTAGATACAAACCTTGAGACCGAAAAGGTTATAGAGTGCAACTGCAGCCACTGCGACGCCAAGGGGCTTATACTCACCTTCGTGCCCGCGACGCAGTTTCGCCTCCTCTTCGGCGAAGAGAGCTTAGAGACTTACCACTTTAACAAGGGTCGCATCGACCACCTCACGTGCAAGAAATGCGGTGTACAGCCCTTTGGGCGAGGCAAAAAGCCAGATGGCACGCCCACTGTTGCTGTGAACATCCGCTGCCTCAAAGCTGTCGACCGCTCCACCCTCACCATCACCCCAGTAGATGGAAAGAACTATTAAAGCCTCTACTTAATATCCTTCAGTTTTTGGTCGATGTAGGTCTCGACATCGGCAATGTGCGTGCGCATCTTTTCAGCATACTGCGCTTCATCCTTGCTCATCTTTTTACTCTTCGTTTTGGTTGGGGCATAGAGAGTCGCGTGGCGCTTGAGGTCTTTTTTCAGTGCCATCAACTTGTCTTTTGTATCGTCACGCATATGCGCCAAATTGGTTGGCGTACGCTTACCATATGCTGCAAGCTTGCGCAGCAAAATAAGATTAAGAATGAGCGAGAGAAGCGTTATGAGCACGTATGCAAGCGCCACCAGGAGCTGCTGTGTGTTGAGCACATACCATGGCCGCTCAGGGGTGCGCTGCACTACCCGCACCTCAGGAGCCACGGTGAGCGGCAAAAAGAGCGGCGTTGTGCTTGCCTCTGGAGCTGTCACGCTCGGCTTTGCTGTTTGCTTTTCTGGTGCTGGTACACTTTGAGTTGGCTTGGAAAGGTGAGGTGACAACAATCGTTACGTCTTTTAGATGAAAGCTACTAATGAGCAACTGCACGAGCTTCCCCGCAAAGAAGAAGCCCGCAGCAAACGCCACTATAAAGCATATGGTTATCCAATACAGACGCCGCCAGAGATCATTGAGATATTGCCCATAGGTGTCTATAAATCCTTTGAACCCTCCGGCCATAGGATACTATTGCACTGTCACTTTTTGAAGGACGACTGGGGTGATAGGACGATCACCCGGCGCGGTGGGCACATTATTTATCGCCTTGACCACATCCATACCACTGGTCACCTTACCAAAGACAGTATAGTTGCCATCGAGGAAGTGGTTATCAACTGCGTTAATGAAAAATTGGCTGCCGCCTGAGTTTGGACGGCCGGTGTTTGCCATAGCGAGGGTACCCGCAGTGTTGGTCACACTCGGGTCAATTTCGTCTGGAATGGTGTAGCCAGGGCCGCCGGTCCCCCACTGCGCTTGCTTGCTATCATCCTTGGTCAGCGGGTCACCACCTTGGTCCATAAAGCCCTTGATCACTCGATGAAACTTAGTGCCATCATAGTAGCCCTGCCCAGCCAGTTTTACAAAGTTGGCGACCGTCTGTGGCGCTTTGTCGCCATAAAATTCTATTGAAATAGTGCCCATGTTTGTTTGCAGTGTTGCGGTCATAACTTTTTTAGGATTAGTAGTAGAAGGTTGCACAGAGCTTGTTGGTGTAGTGGTTGCAGTGGGCGACCCAACTACCGGAGTACTACTTGAAACAGTAAGATCAGCACTCGGAAGAATTGTAGACGCAGGCCCAGAGCCGCGTAAAAAATAATACGCACCACCAATCAAGATAACGGCTCCAACGAGCCCTAACACTATTTTTAGCATATATGTAGTATACCGCTACTGATACTGGATGAACACGGGGGCTGGTGTGAGTGAGAGCACCTCAGCCGGAGTGAGCAGACGAGTAGAGGGTGGCTTGATGTCGTTCTTATAAAACAGTTTAAATCCAGCAAACTGTACCGGCTCGGAGGTGACTACTGTCTTGTAGGTATTTATCTTTTTAGCACCAAAACCCCAACCATCCATATCTACAACGATTTGTACTTCAGGAAGGGGCTTAATATTCTTGTACCCCGTCATCATGCCTTGCGTAAATCGGTGCACTACCAAAATTTTTGGTGGAAGATTATTTTTTTGTACCAAACTGGCGAGATACTGC
This sequence comes from Patescibacteria group bacterium, assembly GCA_030916835.1. GTDB lineage: Bacteria > Patescibacteriota > Minisyncoccia > Phycocordibacterales > SBAW01 > GWA1-54-10. The sequence continues at coordinate 5,080 of JAUPWA010000028.1, forward strand.
GCTGCATAGTTCACATCCGCAGAGCTAAAGGTGCCTATCTCAGTGCCTGGCTTTGCACCGCTTTTCATAGAAAACTCAGGGTCTATGGCGAGATGCACGTTGGGCTTTGCTAAATAGTCTTCATATATCGGCAACTCTGTCTGCAGAGTACTGAGCCCCACCTGTACATCAAGAATAACGATGCCGTTTACCTTGTCTGCAAGTGCGAGCGCTTTGTCTATTTGGCTATCCGGCATGCGCAAACGATACTTCCCATCCTTACCGGGAGACTCCTGTGCCGTGATTGCTATATAGTCGATAGCAGGGACAACGGGAGTGGTAGGGTCTGCCGCCTCCCACTGTGCGACCGCTGCTCGCAACTTGGTGAGCATTTCCTCCTCAGGGTACTGGCCGAGCACACCCATATTTTTTGAATAAAAGTTACCGTAGTACGCAACAATGCGGTTAAACGGTAGTAGTGCACCCGGGTTTGGGTATGCCGCTTTGACTGGCCATGCCTGCTTTTTGAGTGTTGTTGTACCCTGCGGCATCTCGCCGGTTAAAAAGTAGTTGTACCACGGGCTCGAGGTCGCCACATGCGCAAGCTCGAGCATCTTTTTGTTGTAGGCTACTGTATCAAGAGGTGGAAGTGCCGCTTTTGTATCAGCAAGACGTGGTGTGGTACTCGCCGCATCGGCGACCGCGGCAGTCGAGTCATAGACAATCGGAAAAAGGTTCGCGAACGCCAGTACATATATGATAGCAGCACCGCCAAGCGCAACCGCGACCCACTTCATATATGGCATATATCGCTTCACAGAAGAACATTCTAACACAGCAGCGACAATTTTACCCCTCCCTTGCTACTCACCATCATGTGCCTTTTGGAGCGCTGCGATGTCGAGCTTTTTCATATGCATCATTGCCTCCATTGCCCTGCCTGCTTTGGTGCGATCGGGGTCACTCATGAAGTCAAACAGCTGCTTGGGCACAATTTGCCACGAGAGGCCATATTTGTCTGCAAGCCAGCCGCACTGCTGTGCCTCTGGCGCACCGCCCGCGGTGAGCTTGTCCCAATAGTGGTCAACCTCTTCTTGGTCTTCGCAGGTCACAAGGAACGAAATCGCTGGCGTAAAAGTAAAATGCGGCCCGCCGTTGATAGCCTGGAATTTTTGACCATTGAGCTCAAACTCAACTACCATAGCGCTCCCCGGCTCCTTACCATGAATCTCCTTTCCTGCTTCGGTGTAGCGCGAGACGTTGAGAATTTTAGAATTTTTAAATATTGACGTATAAAACTGCGCGGCCTCTTCAGCTTGCGTATCAAACCAAAGGAATGGTGTTATGGGTTGCATATCCCCAGTATACCTGCAGGATATGAAAAGAGCATGGCCAGCCCTTGGGCTGGCCATGAAACCAGAGGCTCATCAGTAGTGGTGCGGCACCTGCTAGTGTTGCATATCTCCCATACCAGTATTCATCGCAGCAGTACTAGGAGACCAACCCAACACCTCGGGGTTGAGCATGCCAAAGATCATCGCAACATGTGCTACAACCAAAAAGATAGCAACGAGAGTCGCGTGCAACATCAGTTGCCCCTCTTGTGATCGGTGTCGGCCAATGAGTTTAAGCTTCAAAAGTGCCATACCTCCTAGTGGCACTACGCCTAACAGATAGAAGGAGACTGCAATAACATCTGCCGGTCCGCGCCAACCACCTGAGGTGGTAAGTGGGACCACTGCAGTAGTAACGAGATAGACGAACACACCCACAAAGTAGATACCAACCAAAATACTTGCATAGGTATTAAGAGTTACTACTGCGCCGTGCGCCTTGCGAGTAAATAAGATGTAGAGCTCACTCACTGCAATTGCCTCAGCCAATATGACGGGAATTGCCATAAAGATAATAAGATTCCAGGGCTGCGCAGTAGCGAGCAGCTCCATATAGTGTGTCATTGTCATAGTACAAAGTGTTAGCTAGATAATACGTACCTAGCGCACTGGAGGACTTTGTATAGTATGAAGTAGCAAAAATTGAAACGGTGGCCCATGAGATCGGGTAGGCCTTGGCAGCCGATATGAAACCACCCACACACAAAGCAGCACAACTATGCTTACAAAAAGAAACGTGATGCACAAAAGAGTAAAGAGCAGCGACATCTGCTCAACAAGCACACTGGTCATCTGCACAAAATGGTCTTGGTAGGCAGTGCCATGCGCTCCATGGTCATAATGAGCATGGTTGCCGGGCTGAACGACCACGTGCCCTACTCCACACAAAAGATACGTAGCAACGAGCAGCACCGCCAACCCTGTGCGCGCCCGGTTCATGTATGTATGGTACCACCAGAATCAGTAGCTCACACAGTGCAAGGTGGCTAGAGAATTTCCATCAACACTCTATTGTTTTTAGATATAAAAGTGACATGATGTCGCATATTCCCTTTTTGCAAATTATGAAGTAATTTCTCAACGGTATGGGTTATCTCTCGATGAGAGCCGCGCTCAGCGGCGGAGCGCTCGAGCAGAGACTGCGTTTGTATTACCGCAAAAATTCGTTCATAGGTTTGAACCACCGGCTCATACTTTGCAGAAGGGAAATTTTGAGGGCTAAAAAGACACTGCACGAGCCGAAACTCACCGCTTTCAGCACTACCGATCTCTATTTTTTCTCCCGAATCTCTCAACTGTAAGTA
>JAUPWA010000029.1 GCA_030916835.1 Patescibacteria group bacterium
GCGCTTACGCCGCAAGCGTGGCAAGCACTGCTAAAAACACTCGAAGAGCCACCCGAGCATGTTATTTTTGTATTAGCTACGACTGAGCTTGATCGTGTGCCTGAAACTATCCAGTCGCGTTGTCAAACGTTTGCCTTCAAAAAACCCTCTCACGAAGTGCTTAAGGCGCTCGTCATTGATGTGGCAAAACGCGAGGGTGCTGTGCTGGCTCCGGCGGGCGCAGAGCTCATAGCGCTCATGGGTGAGGGGTCGTTTCGGGATACGCTTGGTATTTTGCAAAAGGTGCTCACCATCTCGCACGATAGTACGCTTAGTGAAGCGGAGGTTGCGGTGGTGGTAGGTGCACCTCGCGCACAGACCGTCAACAATTTTCTTGAGGCTGTTGCGCACAAAGATGTTGCTGCGGCGCTCGGCTGTTTTCATGAGGCGCTCAAGGCCGGCGTTGAGCCGCGCGTGTTTATACTCCTTGTGCTTGCGAAGGTGCGCGCCGTGCTTTTGCTGCGCTTTGCTCCCTCGCTTGCAGATATGCTCGCGCAACAATTTAGCGACACAGATCTTACTGTCCTGACGACCCTCGCAGGCAAGGAGGGTGCTGGGATAAACTCGGCAGTGCTTGCTGAGTGTATTACTGCACTTTTAGAAACTACACGTGCGCCATTGCCACAGATACCACTTGAACTTGCTCTCTATAGAGTGCTCAGCGAGTAACCAAGCTTGTAGTATATTTTTTGTAAAAGGGCAAACGTCTGGCCTCCGCTTGGGCCTTCACCCACTATGCTATGTTGTTGCTGGAGCGCGCGCAGTGCGGTTTTGGTGCATGGGCCAAAAATTCCTGTGTGTGGGCAGTCGTTAAAATTTTTGCCTTGGGGTGGGTAAACGCCGGCCATGATAAGTGCGGTCTGCATCGCATAAATATCTTTTGAGTCACTGGTTGCATCGGTGACCGGCGTATCCCACCGATACACCTCACTCGGGTTGTAGCCGTGTGCAGGAGTAACGTCTGTATTTTGAGAGAAAAAGTCTTGTAGGCCAACATGGGTTTGGTAGGCAAGGTCGCGCAGCACAAGTGAGCGCAGTGTAGGGTCTTGAAACTGCGGCTCGTAGATGTAGCCATATTCAATAAGGATGCTAGCTGCGTCTGCGGTGTTGTGTGCCCCCGTTGCTATAAGCTCTGAGTCATCAATAATGCCGAGAGACTCATCTTCGTGGTCGGTGATAGGGTTGTATTGTGCCAGCCGAGCAAACAAGCTATTTGCAAGTGCCTTAGTTGTTGGGTTGTTTGCGTACTCCTCTGAAGGAATATAGAGCACAAAACCACTGTAGATGCCGGCGCTACTCTTGCGACGAGGATAGTCGTTGAGATGTAGGTGGAGCATGAGGTCTATGTTGTTCTCGTTGGCCCACTTTGTAATGCCGTAGAGACGAGTGGCGACCTCTGGGTCGGCGCTTGCGTGGTAGATCTTGGGTGCGCGGGTGCCTTCGACAGCTGTGAGCGCCTCGGCTATTGTTTTTGCTTGGTCGCGCCAAGTAACAATGTCTTGCCAGTGCTCGTTGAAGTATTGCGCAAACACCGGGGTCCAGGCATCTGGCGTGCGGGTACTAAGAGTCTCGAGCTGTTGGTCTTGTTGTAGGTACGCCTGTAGATCTAGACCAATCTCTGCAACAAGGTCACGCTCGTACACACCCTTAAATGAGGTACCACCATCTGCAGGCTCGTGCCCTGGCACGACCAAGACGCGCATCTTTTTTTGTGGCTCTGTGGGCAGGGGGATGTAGTCATGCCAAATTTTGCTCAGCGTCACTGGTGTGCCACCGAACGCGTCAGTAAGTGCGGCGCCAGCGCCCGTAACGCTACGCGAAACAGTAGACCACACCTCAGTGCCTGAAAGAGTCACTGAACTGATGCCTAGTAGCAAAAGAAAGAGCACCAAAAGGCTTGGCTTGATCGGCGAGTGCATGCTCCTTTATTGTACCGCTTTGCGCTGTAGGAGTGCTAGTGTGAACACTGTCAGCATAATAACTTGGCAGAGGATGCAGACGGGGCATATGACATGGAGGAGGAAGATCTCTTGATAGGCAATCCATGCACAAAAGGCCACACCGCCAGTAGCCACCGCCAGCATGAGGCCTTTTTGGCGGAAGTACGCAGCAAGAAAAATAACTATATACCCAAAGAGCCCATACAGTGGGGTGGGGATGCCGAGCGTTGTGGAGACGGGGCCCGAGATAATAGCATCACAGTTAATGGTTGCATTAATACTGCACACCGAGGGGAGTTGAGTAATTTGCTCCCAAAGCAGGTACACCGCTAAGGCAATCCCCGCGCAGGAAAGCACCTCTACATATTTGTATATGTCCCGTTTCATGTCTGTAGTATACTCCCGCTGTACACCGCAAAGAGTGTTATGCACCGCGGTATACTAGGGTGGTATGCGGCTAAGGCTTCAACCACCAAAACATATTCGGCGCAACACCATGCTCATCATATTGGAGATCTTTTTCCTATGTGTGAGCCCTATCGCTATCCTCTACTTTGGTGCTATTGATATCCATGATCGATTGTGGATTTTGGCTGCATACACATCGTTTGTGGGACTCATCGTACTGCGCAGCCACTTCTCAATGAAGACGCTTGGCATGCGCGTCGACAATATAAAAAAGGACTTGCTCCCGTATGTGCTCTTTACACTGCTGGGGGTGGCAGGGCTGTTGCTGTATGCGCGCTTTCTTGAACAGCAGCACATGGTGTGGCCGCAGACGGCGCAGTTGTTTTTGCTATTTCTCCCAGTGAGTTTTGCACAAGAGTTCCTCTTTCGCTCGTACCTCATGCACCGGTTGCGCCAACTGTTTAAATCTATCGTCATGGTTGTGTTGGTGAACGCTGCCTTGTTTACCTTTTTGCATGCGATGTATGCAGACGCGCTCATTAACCTCCCACTCGCGTTTGTGGCGGGGGTTGCCTTTGCGCTCATGTACTACAAGTATCCAAACCTTTGGCTCATAGCGCTCTCCCACGGGGTGCTTAATTTTGTTGCGGTGTACTACAGCTTTTTTGCGATGAAATAGGGCACAAGCGCGCTAGTTGTGTTTTGGTCAATAAAACAATATAGTTAGCAACACTAGTCAAGCAACTGTGGCTACCGACTATCCTATGGCTAAAGCAGAAACAATACTTCGGTTTGAAAAGGTCTCGTTTTCGTATAATCTCAAGCGCCCTATTCTTAAAGAGGGCGACATTGTCGTGCGCCGTGGGGCCAAGCTCACTATCATGGGCCAAAATGGCGCGGGCAAAAGCACGCTCTTTTCACTCATCACTGGTGAGCGTGAACCAGACTCTGGTGTCATCAACAAAGCGCATGGACTCACGGTCGCCATCGCGCGCCAGGTAATACCACGCGATGAGATGGAGCTTTCAGTGCGCGACTTCTTTCAAAAAGCGTTCTCAAAAAAGGTCTATGACATCGACCCGCGCATAGACAAGGTGCTCGAGGTAGTAAACCTCCACGCTGACCACGACAAAAAAATTGGCACTTTCTCGGGTGGGCAGCAGGCGCGCCTGTTGTTGGCGTTTGCACTCATCCAAGACCCAGACCTGCTGCTTCTTGATGAGCCGACCAACAACCTCGACAAAGCAGGCATCGCACACCTCACCAAGTTTTTGGTTGAGTATAAAAAGACCTGCATCGTCATCTCCCACGATGCCGACTTTCTCAATGCGTTCACCCACGGAGTGCTCTACCTCGACGCGCGCACGCAAGTCATCGAGCAGTATGTTGGCGACTACTTTAACGTGATGAAGGACATAGAAGCGCGTATTGAAAAAGAAAATCGTAAAAACGCACTCCTTGCCAAAGAGATTCAGGCAAACAAAGACAAAGCAAACTTTTTTGCCAACAAGGGAGGCCAAATGCGCATGGTTGCCAAGCGCATGCGCGAAAAGGCTGAAGAGCTTGAGGAGGAAAAGGTTGAGGTCCGCAAAGAAGATAAGACCATCCGCGCTTTTACTATCCCCGCCCAAGAGGGGCTCGTGGGAGAGGTGCTCGGGCTCACCAGCTACACAACCATTAAAAACCACAAGGCGGTTGAGCGCACAACCAAAATTTCTTTGCGTAAAAATATGCACCTGCTCTTGCAAGGACCCAACGGGATAGGGAAGTCGACGCTTTTGCAAAAACTTGCAACTGGCGAGGCAAAGGGTGCCACTATTGCAAAGGATGTGGTGGTTGGCTACTATCGTCAAGATTTTTCAAACCTCGACTTTGAAAAAACGGTGTATGAGGAGCTTGCTTCGGCGATGGATAGGCCGCAAGAGCAAACACTGCGCACGGTTGCAGCAAGTTTCCTCATCATGGGAGATCTCTTTACTACAAAAATCGGCCATCTCTCCGAGGGGCAAAAAGGGTTGGTCGCCTTTGCACGGCTCGTGCTCTTGAAGCCCGGGCTCCTCATCCTCGATGAGCCAACAAATCATATTAACTTTCGCCACTTGCCCGTCATCGCTGAGGCGCTCAACACCTACCAAGGCGCCATGATTCTTGTCAGCCACGTGCCAGACTTTGTTGCCAAAATCCGCATCGACGAAGTCTTAGATTTGGAGAAGTAGAAGCGCATACGATCGATTTGACATAGCGCTTAACTATGTTTATATTTTGAGCGCGCGTTATGCGCAATAGTTCCTGAATATAGAGGGGTAGACCATGCTGAAGAAATTGCTAGTCGCTGCCTTGCTCTGTGCTAGTGTGGTACTGACTCCGATGTCAGACGCGCTTTCACTGGATCGGAAAGTCTGGATCTACAATCAATCCAGTTACGATGTGTACGAGATGTATGTCAGTAACGTTGGCAAGGACAAGTGGGGTCCAGATCAGTTTGGACCTTCAGGGATTCTGCACCGGAACTACAGGACCCTTTGGAATATTGACGACGGCTCTGGCTACTGTCGCTTTGACTTCAAATTCGTGCTCTCTGACGGCAGTGCCCGTTACAAACGTGACTACAACGTCTGCGAATTTGGGCGTCTGAACGTCGTTGATTAAGACTGACTCTTGGAGGCTGTCCATGCAAATGGGCAGCCTCTCTTTCATTAAAGGGGCTCTGGATAAAGTTGTTCGATAGTTTTCATATCAGTATTA
>JAUPWA010000030.1 GCA_030916835.1 Patescibacteria group bacterium
CGGTTTTCTTGCGCGGCGTCCTGCTCGACGCGGTACAGCAGTTCGCGTAGGCGAATGTGACGCTCGGGCTCTTCACTTGCCAGCGGGATAGCGCCCCCCAGCACAAAGTACAGCCCTCGAAAGCCGCTGCGCTCAACATTGTCGAGGTCGGCATCCTTTTCAACAACAAAAATGGTTGACCGGTCGCGTGTGGTGTTTGCGCAGATGGTACACAGCGCGGCCTTGTCAGGCAACTTTACGAACCAGCGAAAGCACTGCTTGCACTGGGTGGTTTGTGCGCCAAGTGCGCGGATGCTGTCGGCAAGGTTACCACGGTAGCCCTGCTGCTCAGCAAGGAGGTATTGGACAAAGCGCCGCGCTTGGCGTGGTCCGATGCCGGGGAATTTTTCAAACAAGGCGGTGAGTTTTTGAATTGGGTCCATTGGTGGGGGAGCGAAGCAACGTGGTTTCAAACCGCAATGACCTTTGGCGGCTTAACGATGGCAGGGTCTGCCTACTGTTTGGCAATCTGCGGATTTTTTGCACGCAATGCTCTTGAAACCACGTTGCTCCTCTAGTCTAGGTAATTAGTAAAGCAAAAACAAGTTTCGTGAAGCATTGCGTGTACAGTATCGGCAGTGTAATGAGCTGAGGCAGACCGATACTGTCGCAGTTAGTGAAGGTCATCGCTAAGCGAAACTTGTCTTTGCGCAGCCGCTCGTGAGAACTTTGCGGAGCAATTAGAAATCGTTCAGAGAAGACTCAAAGCTCGACATATCAGACTTCTCCAGCGTGACGAAGGTGGTGCGTTTTTCATCAAAGTAGAGCTCAATGGCGCCCACCGGGCCGTTGCGGTGCTTTTCAATCAAGATCTCGGCAATGTTTGGTTTGTCACTCTCAGGGTTGCGCTTGTCGTCGCGGTGAATGAACATCACGACGTCGGCATCTTGCTCGATAGAGCCCGAGTCGCGCAGGTCTGAGAGGCGAGGCTTGCCGCCACGCTGCTCCACGGCGCGGGAGAGCTGTGAGAGTGCTAAGACTGGCACGTCGAGCTCGCGCGCAAGGTTTTTGAGCGAGCGAGAAATTTCGGTCACCTGCTGCACCACCGAGTCTGATGCTCGTGTGTTGGTAGGTACCATGAGTTGGAGGTAGTCGACTATGAGGAGCCCTAAGCCGTTTTCGCGCTTGAGGCGGCGCGCTACCGCACGCATCTTGAGGATGGTGCTGCCCGGCTGGTCGTCGATATATATGGGGGCTGCGGAGAGGCGTTCATACGCATCTTTGATCCGCGTCCAATCTTCTTGTTCGGTGATATGGCCGGTGCGCAAGTTCCACGAGTTGACGCGCGCTTCGGCCGAGACCATACGGTCGACCAACTGCTGCGCGCTCATTTCAAGTGAGAAGATACCCACGGGCACTTGGTGCTGTACGCCAGCTTGGCGGGCGATGTCGAGCGCAAACGCGGTCTTACCCATCGAGGGGCGTGCGGCGAGGATGATGAGGTCCGACTTTTGGAGCCCGGCGAGCATGTTGTCGAGGTCGCGAAAGCCCGTGCGTACACCGCGCAGCTCGTCTTTGTGTTCATGGAGGTGCTCAAGGCGTTGCCACGCACCCGAGAGTGTCTCGCGCAGCGACACAAATTTTGAGAGGGTAGGGGTTGAGGTGACCTCATATATTTTCTTTTCGGCTTTGTCAAGCGTCTCGTCGAGCTCCTCGACCTCGTCATAGCCAAGCTCGGCCACGTATTCGCCGGCGTCGATGAGTGCACGCAACATGTACTTTTTTTGCACTTGGTTGGCATAGTGTTGTGCGTTACTTGCGGCTGGCACCTCGCTCGCTAAAAGTGCGAGGTAGGAGACGCCACCAATGTGCTCAAGCTCGCCCTGGTCGCTGAGGCGTGCGCGCACACTCTCGATATCAATCGGCTCGCCCTTGCCATAGAGCGCCACCATCGCGCGATAAATGATGCGATGTTTCTCGCTATAAAACGCATCTTGCGAAATGATGTCACTCACCTCAAACATACCCTCAGGGCGGATCATGAGCGCGCCCAAAAGCGCCTGCTCGGTCTCGAGTGTTTGCGGCGGTATGCGCAACTTTTTATCACCCTTGTGTGTGTTGGTGTGCGTTGTCGATTTGTTAGTTGTTTGTGCCATCACCTATAAGAGTACTCTTCTGCGTCAAGAAGGGAATATGGACAACCCCGGGGATAGATTGGGGATAGTTATTCTTTAAATATTTTTTGACCCTCAGGGGTGTCTTTGACTGAATAGCCTAAAGCTTCAAGTTGATTGCGAAGCTCATCTGACTTTGCAAAATCTTTTGCTTTGCGAGCTTCTTCGCGTGCCTCAATTAATTTCTGTACTTCTTTGGGTAGGTCTTTTTGTACGAGAACTTTTAGCTTTGCTGCGGCGCGCTCTTCGCTTAACCCTAGGCCCAGGATAGTGTCGGCAAGTGTGAGCGCTTCCAACTTGTCGGTGGCTGAAATCTCTTGATCCTTCACCATGTCCCACACCAGCGCAATTGCAGCAGGTGTATCAAGATCGCCGCCCATAGCTCCAAGGAATGCTTGTTTAAAATCACTCGCAGCGCTTTCACGAGCATTAGGAGCAATGCTGCGAGGAGCTGCTTTCAACTCTAAATATACCCGCTGCAAGCGAGTGAGCGCGGTCTGCGCAGCAGTGAGTGCATCCCAGGTAAAGTTGGCTTGCGTGCGGTAATGGGCAGTGAGGAACCAGTAGCGCAGTGCGCGAGGATTAATGCCGCGGTCGATGATGTTGTGCACATAAATAGTATTGCCGAGTGACTTTGAAATCTTTTTACCGTCGATAGTGATGTGGTCGCGGTGCAGCCAAAATTTTGAAAACTGTTTGCCGGTCGCTGCTTCAGCCTGAGCAATTTCGTTGTTGTGGTGCACGGGGATATGTTCGACACCACCGGTGTGAATGTCGATCTGTTTCCCCAGGATGGTAAAAATCATCGCGGTGCACTCGATGTGCCAGCCGGGGAACCCGAGACCCCATGGGCTTTCCCAACCAAGTTTGTCGTCAGACTTCCAGAGGATAAAGTCAAAAGGTCCGCGCTTCTCGGTGTTTTCTTTGACACGCGCGCCTTCGCGCAAGCCCTCTAAATTAATTTGCCCTAGTTTGCCATAGTCTTTAAATCGCGAGACATCAAAGTAGACGCCGTCGCTCGTTTTGTAGGCGTAGCCTTTTTCCTCGAGCGATTCGATGAGGCTAATTTGCTGGGGGATGAAGTCGCTCGCGCGAGGGAAGGTGATTTTAGAGCGGTCGATGCCGAGATGGTCGAGGTCGGCAAAGTACTCCTCTGTATAGCGCTCGGCGAGTACCCGCATGTTCGCAAGTGAAATATCCATGCCAGCAGCACGCAAACCGATAGTCATTTTGTCATCGCCCTCATCAGCGTCTGAAGAGAGGTGTCCAAAGTCGGTGATGTTGATAACCTGTTTGACCTGGTAGTCCCATGCCTCGAGTGTGCGGCGCAGCACATCGGCGAAGACTGCTGCGCTCATGTTGCCGATGTGCTGGGTGCCATAGACCGTCGGTCCGCAGTTGTACATTTTTACCTCACCACTTTTAAGCGATTCAAAATCCTCACCTTTTCCTGAAAGGGTGTTGTGGAAGCGCAGTGGTGGCAAGCCAGAATCTTTTGTCTTAAGAAATGCAAACATGATGTTATAACCAATCCTTAGTCTTGAAATATACGAAGAAAACGACCGCCATGGCAAGTACCCCGCTTACCACCATCCAAAAACCATACGGGTTATCCATGAGCGGGAGGTGCTGAGAGGTCATGCCAAACAGCTGGACAACAAAGGACATAGGCAGGAAGACAAAGGTGATGACGGTGAGCGTCTGCATGATCTCATTTTGTTTTGTCGAAACGAGCGCGCTGTTTGTCTCACGCAGTTCGATAAGTGAGTCGTGTAAGCGGTCAAGGCGGTGTCCAACGCGCTCAAACGCGCCCACGAGCTCGTGTACATAGAATGAAAACTCAGCCCCAAAAAAGCGAGCACTCACCGGTTCAAAGGAGTGGAGCATCTCGCCGTGTGAAAGCAGCGATCGGCGAAAATCATGTATGAGCCTGCCCACCTGCGAGAGGCGCTTCACCATTTGTTTTTCTTGGCCTGCAAAAATATGCTCTTCAATATCATTGAGTCGACGCTCGATAGTGTCACACTCATGACCCATCGCGGTATAGAGGCTGCGGGTCATGGCGACAAACAGGTGGCCGCCGTGGGTGGCGCTGTTATCGCGACCCATCACTGTCTCAGCCTCAAACGTTTTTGCAAAAGTGTGCAACGGGTCAAGCACCAGGTAGCGCGTTGTTATTAAAAAGTCTTTACCAATGATGAAGTCGATCTCGTTCTCATTTTTTTTGTGGCCCGCGTGAAGCGTAGGGAAGTGGAGTATGACATAGAGCACATTGCCACGGCGCTCCACCTTAGAGCGAAAGGAGGGCAAGAGGAGCTCCTCCGCGATCATTGGGTCTATGGAAAACTCACGCATGAGCGCCTGGACCTCGGCTGGGGTAGGAGAAACGCAGTCAACCCACGCCAAATGGCCTTTCGTGTAGCGTGAAAGCATATGTTCAGTATAGCACTCGATTTGCGCGAACAGGGGTGTGGTATACTAGTAAAAAATATGTTGAACACTCGCTTAAAAGTACTCGGTGTGCTTGGTGCGCTGCTGCTCGCGTTTGGTGCAGGAGCATATTTTGGTCTGTCACGCTCGCTCCACTCGTGGGCGCAGGCGCAAACGCTCGGTGGCGTGCAACCGTCAGATGTAGATATGGGCCAGTTTTGGCAGGCCTACCATCTACTCAATGAAAATTTTGTTGTGACACACGCATCGAGCACCTTCCCCGACAAGCAAGAGCAGCTCTACGGTGCAATAGCGGGCCTTACGGCAAGCTTTGGCGACCCGTACACAACCTTCTTCCCACCGGCTGACGCAAAAATATTTAATGACGATATTAAGGGTTCGTTTGGCGGTGTTGGTATGCAAATCGACAATGATGCCAAGGGTAACCTCGTAGTGGTTGCTCCGCTAAAAGGTTCGCCCTCAGACAAAGCAGGTATCCACTCGGGCGATATCATCCTTAAAATTGGTGCCACTACCACTGCGGGTATGGTTGCCGACCAGGCAGTAAAGATAATTCGTGGCCCGATAGGTACAACAGTAACTATCACGATTGCACGCTCAGGCGAGGCGAAGCCGTTGGTGTTTGATATTGTGCGTGACACCATCAATATCCCAGTTATTGAAACAAAAAAGTTAGACAACGGAATATTTAAGATCAGCTTATATAGCTTTTCAGAGAACTCAACGGATCTCTTCCGTAAGGCGCTGCGAGAGTTTGCACAATCGGGCGACCATAAGCTCATGCTCGACTTGCGTGGCAACCC
>JAUPWA010000031.1 GCA_030916835.1 Patescibacteria group bacterium
TATCTCCTGCACCTTATCGATACGCCAGGGCACATCGACTTTTCCTATGAAGTATCCCGCGCGCTCACGGCGGTAGAGGGGGCGGTTTTGCTCGTCGACGCAACACAAGGAGTGCAAGCGCAAACTCTCACCACACTGCGCAGTGCACGAGAGCTTGGCCTTGTGATAGTCCCTGCGATTTCAAAAATAGATTCACCTCTTGCAAATGTTGATGATACGGTGCTGCAACTCGCAACACTTCTTGATATTTCACCCGACGATGTGCTGCGCTGCTCGGGGCGCACCGGGCAGGGAGTTGAAGAGCTGCTCAATGCAGTCATCGACCGTGTACCGCCACCAAAAACAGCTACGGCAATAACTAAAGCTGAAAAAAGTTTTCAAGAAGAAAATGGTCTGGCCGAAGTCCGCCAGAAGGCGGACGAGGAGAACCGAGGACCTTTTCGGAATGAAAACTTTTCGAAGCCTCGGGGGCTTATCTTCGACTTTCAATATTCTGACCATCAAGGCGTCATTGTGTATGTACGTATGTTTGATGGCACCATTAAAAAAGGTGACGTGCTTGAGTTTGCCGCGACCGCGCGCAAGTTTACCGCGCTTGAGGTTGGCTCGTTTTCGCCGCTACCAACACCTCTGAAAGAGGGCCTCACGACAGGCTCTATAGGCTATGTGGTAACCGGGATTAAAGAACCTGGGTTGGCTCGTGTGGGTGACACGGTGCGCGCTCATCTCTCTAAAGTGACACCGCTTGCGGGGTATGCTGAGCCAAGGCCAGTGGTGTGGGCGAGTATATACCCCGAGAGTCAAGACGACTTTGTGCTGCTGCGGCAGTCACTTTTGCGTTTGCGTCTCTCAGACTCATCACTCTCGTTTGAAGAGGAGGCGTCGGGAAGTTTAGGCCGAGGATTCCGCTGCGGGTTTCTTGGTATGCTCCACCTTGAGATCGTGACCGAGCGTTTGCGCCGTGAATTTAATCTCACGCTCGTTGTTACCACGCCCACTATTACCTATGAAGTAGAACTCAAGAATGGTGGTCGCAAGATAGTGTACACTCCTGCTCAGTTTCCTGAGTTTGGCGATATTGTGCAGGTGTGGGAGCCGTTTGTTGCTGCACAAATTGTGCTCCCGAGTGAGTATATAGGCGCACTCATGCCACTTTTGTATGAACATGAGGCTGTTGTCGACTCGACCGATACCTTTTCAGAAGATCGCGTTTTGATTAAAGTGACTATGCCCCTGCGCGAACTCATGCGCAACTTTTTTGATAAGCTCAAAAGCGTGTCCCAAGGATATGGTTCGGTCTCCTATGAACTGCGCGAGTTGCGCATAGCCGACGTTGCACGCCTCGATCTTTTGGTGGCCGAGGAGTTGATACCAGCGTTTTCACGCATCATTGCAAAACATCGAGCCCAAGAAGAGGCCGAAAGTGCTGTAGAAAAACTATATGGCATTTTACCGCGCCAGCTCTTTGCGGCTAAAATTCAAGCACAGGCGCTTGGGCGCATCCTTGCGTCGCGCACACTGCCGGCGCTCAAAAAGGATGTCACCGGATACCTCTATGGGGGTGATAGAACGCGCAAAATGAAGCTGTGGGAGAAGCAAAAGCGTGGTAAGGCTCGTATGAAGGCAGAAGGCCGCGTCAACATCCCTGGGGAGGTTTTCCTTAAAATGGTGAAATCAGAGTAATGTCACCTCAGCCTTGCTTAAATAAGAAGGGAGAAATACGAAATGATCATACTGAGGATAACTGCAACCCCGATAAACCAGCTAAAAATGCGTATAATGCGCTTGTGATGCTTGCCGTACATAGGGACCATACTAGCATAGTGAGGGCCTTCAGGGCAAAATAGGGTAATGCGCGACTATCGTCTCAATCACACCAGGCGTGATCTGTTTGTTCGGCTCACACTGCGTGGCCTAGGAGCGCTAGTGCTGTTGTGTTTAGCGGTGGTGCTCGTGCGTGCTGCGTGGGGAATGTATGTAAAAGTTACTATCGCATCGCAGGGGCAAGAGGAGGCAGAGGCACAGCTCACTCGGCTAGAAAAGCAGCATCAAGGTGTTCGTACGACACTCGACAGCCTTGCCACACAACGGGGGCAAGAGGCGCAGATTCGTGAGCGCTATGCGCTCGCCAAGCTAGGAGAGGGCGAGATAGATATCGTCACACGGCCAACTGCTGCGACCACCACTATGGAGGTAGCTAAGCCCTGGTGGCGGCGTATGTTCGACGTATTTAATGTGTGGTAAATTAACGAAGCTCAGGTTCGCTTCAGCGGACCGAAGCCCGACTTCGCTAAACCTGCCTGCCGGTAGGCAGGGCTACGTCGAGGTAAAGCGGGATTAGTTCAGTGGCAGAACGACTGCTTCCCAAGCAGTAGGCGCGAGTTCGACCTGCCTCGCCGGCAAGGCAGGTTCTCGCATCCCGCACTACAAAAACTTTTCGCCGTAGGCGCGCATGGTGGTGATGACCGGGCGCAGAGCTTTGCCTTTGGGAGTGAGTGAATAGAGGCCACTTTTGTGCACGAGCACGCCCTTTTTTTCAAGCGCTTTGAGCTTTAGGGTGAGGGTACGGGTACTCACGCCTGAGAGTGATAGGGTAAGCTCTCCAAAACGTCGTGGTTTTCCAAGCAAATCGCGCACGATAAGCAGTGCGTGGGTGTCACCCACAAGGTCGGCAGCTTTTGCCATGGGGCACTCAGCGCAAATCACTTTTCTCTGGGATGCGGTGCGTAACATGAGTGCATTGTATCACTTTATGGGTACGTATATTCGCTTTCTCTGCTACCGCAGAGACTGGGTTCTGGTGCGATGATGTGATACACTGCTCCTACAAAATATTAGTGTCACTAACGAGAAACATATATGGATAAAACGATAACCATTTATTCGACCCCGACCTGTCATTTTTGCCAGCTTGCCAAGGAGTTTTTGTCTGAAAAGAATATACCCTACACCAATTATGATGTCTCCGAGGATGCTGCAAAGCGCCAGGAGATGATCCAGATGACCGGGCAGCTTGGCGTGCCAGTTATTGTAGTTAACGACTCCATTATGGTCGGTTTTGACCGCGAGAAACTTGCCGAAAAGCTCGGGGTAGAAGCCTAGCATTGCCCTCAAAAGTGCTGCATACTACGAAAGGCCGCCCTAGGGTGGCCTTTTGCCCTCGTAGTTCAATGGATAGAACAGCCCCGTCCTAAGGGGTTAATCCGGGTTCGATTCCTGGCGAGGGCATGGGTTCGACCTGCCTGCCGGCAGGCAGGTTCCTGGCGAGGGCACAAAAAGCTTTGCTATACTATTTGGTATGCAGGATGAATTGACGGAGCTTCGCGCGCTCGTAAAGCAAAATTTAGCACTCACTGAAGATATTGGGCACCAGGTACGCAAGATGCGCCGCGCCGCGCTGTGGGGGCGGGTGTTCCAATTAGTGTGGTGGGGTGCCATTATTGTTGTTTCTGGCGCAGCGTATCTCTACTATCTTCAACCGTATATACAAAAGGTAATAGATATATATGAACAGGTGAGCGGTACGACCACTACCACGTATCAGTCTCCGGATATCAATAAGGCGGTCGAGCAGTTTGTCAAAAGCTTAGGTCCTACACAAAAATAGACTGCTTTGGTATAGTGGAGTCCATGCTTGGGTAGCTCAGTTGGTAGAGCATTTCCCTGAAGAGGAAGGGGTCGCCGGTTCGAGCCCGGCCCCAAGCACACAGTTAGCTAGATTTTATTTTGAGCTTTGCCTGACGGCCTTTGTCGAGTTTAGGTAACCGCAAGGTCAATAGTCCGTGCTTTTCAGCAGCCTCTGCCTCTTCGATATCAATTTCTTGTGGGAGTACGATGGTACGGGTAAATGAGCCCCAGTACAGCTCTGAAAAGAAGAAGTCCCCCGCGGTGCCCTCGGTGTGGCGCTCACGCTTACCGCGCAGTGTCACCATGTCGCGGGTAATAGAGACATCCAAATCCTCAGGCTTTACGCCTGCTATCATGGCTTTGATGATGATGTGAGTAGGTGTTTGGTATACGTCTACTGCCAACTCTCCCTCGGGCGCCTCTTCAGGAGCTTCATCCTCTATGGTTGGTTGAAGGTGCTTGGTCTCCTTTTGTTTTGGTAGCGCCTCGCGCTGGGAGCGAGAATGGTTGCGACCAAACCCTGAGCCGCCACTCTCGAGGTCGTCAAAAGAGTATGCGTCTTGCGCTTGTGAGCCAGTGAGCCAGTCGAACAGTGATCGTTTTTCTTTTGCCATATAGCCTCGCTCGTATGATATTAACAATAATCTTTCGGTTCTTTCACACGCTCAGTCATAAGAAGCGCTGCAATAACCCCTATCCAAACACACATGAATATCCAGACAATCTCTGACGTTCCTTGAATTATAAAAAAGTTAAAAATCGTATGCAATGCGACGGCGAGGATAACACTGAGGAGTGCATACAAAAAACGGGTTGCACGAGGCTTGTGGTAGGACAACGCAAGGCCTAGACCTATCGTCACGGAAGCAACTACGTGTAGGAGCGAAGCGCCCATAAAGCGTAAATCGCCCATGATGATGCTTCGCAGATAGTCGTGCTCAGCGAGCGGTTTCCAAAGAAAGAGAATGTTCTCCGCTGCTGAAAATCCAAGTGCTGCAGTTGCAAGGTAAATGACCGCATCGATGGGTTCATCAAAGGCGCTCGAGCGTAGCGCTCCCAAATAAGCGGCTCCATATTTTGTAATTTCCTCAACAAACGCCCAGACCAAGAGTAGCCCCAGGCTCATCGGCAAAAAAGTAGAAGCTAGTTGTTCAAAGTACAACGCTGGCACTACCGCCACCATACCTAAGAGGAATGAAAAAAGAATGTAGCGCTTGGGCTCGGGCTCGCAGCGATCCTCCATGAGCCAAAAAAACAACCATATAAGCGCAGGCAACACGCCGCCAAGAAAGGCTAGAAGATTAACAGGCACAAGAGGCATGTGCTCAGTATACCCTGGAGTTTTAGCGTACCGGCCAATTTTCCACCATTAAGAGAGATTGTGTTTCTTTGTTGTTGGGGAGTGAAGACCAAATCTCTTCAGTCACAAACGGCATGAAGGGGTGCAGCGCGCGCAAGAATATGGCGAGTGCTTCATAGAGCGCCTGGGCGCGTGAAGCGGCGCGAGCGGCATCTTCGCCACGCAGCACAGGTTTACTCTCTTCAAGAGTGATATCGGCAAATTGGTGCCA
>JAUPWA010000032.1 GCA_030916835.1 Patescibacteria group bacterium
CAACCGCAAAAAAAATTGGAATCACTACATACAACCCATAGTCAAGGGCGCTAAAAGTACCGCTTAAAATCATGAAGAGTATGCAGACAAAAACTACACCTATCGCACCAACCATAAGTACTAAGCGCCAAACCTCATAATTTTGTTTTTTATCTTCAACAATGCGTACATAGCCGCGCACCGCCAAATCGACCACGGTCGCTGCCCATGCCTTACTCGAAAGACTTCCGTGTACCACCACGTCAGCCATGGCGGGTGGGAGGTGCTCGGGTGGGTCATACTCGGGCACAATGGTGCCTCGTCCACGATTTTTGTGCTCCTGCACGAACCACCAAACGGCGCTATATCCAATTGAACCGATCAGTAGTAGCGCACTTACTACTATAATCCAGTACGTACGCAAGAAATCTACCCAGTAAGCTGACTGGTCTACAAGGCCTTTTTGCCACCCAACCGCAAACGTCACCGACTCGTTTGGTGCGATGTTGGTAGCCTCAAAATAATATGTCGAATCAGTCGGCTGCTCTGCGGTGTACTGATGATTGCTCGAGGTATAAAAACTTGTTGATGGCTGCACCACGGGACCCGGGAGCATAACCGTCACCTCAACCCTATCAACCGGCACCGTGTAGTTGGTAAACACGTTCCAGTAGAGTTCGTCATGGTCTTTATAAAACGCGAGTGCGCCATGCACCGTGTAGGAGACGATAAACCGATGTGTGGTGTTACTCAGGTCGTAGTACCACTCAACGATCGTCTCACCATTTTGCTCATACACCGTGTACTTTCCCCAGCTACTTGGGTCATCCTTGCTGAGCTTGGAGCGAGAGAACGCAAAGGCTTTTCCTGTCTCGCCATCGACGACCGTTACATCTGTTATTGCATCGAGCGCCTTGTGTGGGATGCTGCGATACCCAAGGTGATAGGTGCCAACAAACTGGTACGTCTGTTCCTCCTCAACACGAATGCTAGTGTCCTTGTGTACCGTGATGGTCTCAGCAAAATTCGTGTAGTGATAGGAGCGATCTGTTTGCGCATGCGCCACAAACGCAAAAGCGAACACCACACTTAGTGAAAAACTAAGGAGTAGTGTTCGCTTCATACGCGTTTTAGAATTTTACTGCAACAGGCTGGCGTGCGGCCGCATCAGCCTCTCCGAGCTCAAAGTACTGCATTGTCTCGAATTTAAAGATCGAAGCGATGATGTTGCCCGGGAACGAGTGTACCGCAGTGGTAAGGTCGCGCACATTGCCGTTATAGAAGCGGCGTGCTGCCTGGATTTTATTTTCCGTATCCGAGAGCTCCGTTTGGAGTGCCAAGAAGTTTTGGTTGGCCTTTAGGTCTGGGTATGCCTCTGCAACCGCGAACAGCGACTTCAGCGCCCCTGAAAGCATATTCTCAGCCTGGCCTTTTGCCTCTGCACCCTGTGCGTTCATAGCAGCTGAGCGAGCAGTGGTAACATTCTCGAACGCCTCACGCTCGTGGGTCGCGTAGCCCTTAACGGTCTCTACCAAGTTGGGAATAAGGTCGTAGCGGCGCTTGAGCTGCACATCGATGTCTGCCCAAGCCTCCTTGGTGCGCTGCACGAGCGCCACAAAGTGGTTGTACGCGAAAATAACGTAGATAACTACTAATGCGAGAACGCCCAAAATAATGTATAGCGGGTTCATACCCCAATTCTACCACATCCCTCTAAAACACAAGGCCGAGAAGGCTACGGACGGACAAGCATACCTAGTAATCCATGCCCATGTCTGGCATTGATGGTTCCTTTTCGTCTTTTGGTTCCTCAGCGATGAGCGCCTCGGTAGTGAGGAGAATTGCAGCGGCTGATGCGGCGCGCTGCAAACCTGTGCGCGTCACTTTGACTGGGTCGATGATGCCCGAGGCGAGCATGTCAGCAACAACTTCGTCTTTGACTGCATCATAGCCGGCGTTGCCTTTCGCATTCTTAACTTTGTCGACAACAACTCCAGCATCTACACCTGCGTTGTGGGCAATCTGGCGCAGTGGCATCTCGAGCGCTTTAAGCAATACCTCGAAACCAACTCGCTGGTCTTGAGACATTTTCTCTTTCGATTTAGCGTAACCCTCTGCAACCTTCTGCGCTGCTTTTACGAGCGCTGTACCACCGCCCGGCACGATACCCTCTTCTATAGCAGCCTTGGTTGCGTTAACTGCATCTTCAATTTTGAGTTTGAGATACTTCATCTCGGTTTCGGTCGCGGCACCTACACGGATGACCGCTACACCGCCAGTGAGTTTTGCAAGACGCTTCTCGAGGTTCTCTTTGTCGAATTTCGAGTCGGTATTTTTAATTTGTGCACGAATTTGCTCGACGCGCGCTTCAATATCTTTCTTGTTTCCTTTACCATCAACGATAACGGTCTTTTCTTTCGTTGCGATAATCTTACCAGCCTTACCAAGCATCTGGAGCGTCGCGTTTTCGAATTTGGTACCTGTCTTCTCAGAAATTACTTCAGCACCCGTCGT
Organism: Patescibacteria group bacterium; assembly: GCA_030916835.1. GTDB lineage: Bacteria > Patescibacteriota > Minisyncoccia > Phycocordibacterales > SBAW01 > GWA1-54-10. Next base: position 2,494 of record JAUPWA010000032.1, read on the forward strand.
CGCAGCGATATCCTTAAGCATTTCTTCTTTGCGGTCGCCATAGCCTGGCGCTTTGATACCGAGCACATTGAACGTGCCGCGCAATTTATTGAGCACAAACGTGGTGAGCGCTTCGCCGTCGATATCTTCTGCGATAATCACCAGATCTTTCTTGCCCGACTGTGCAACCTTCTCTAATACCGGGAGCACTTCTTGGATGCTCGACACTTTCTTGTCGGTAATAAGAATGAGCGGATCCTTAAAGATAGCCTCCATGCGACCCGGATCAGTCACCATATAGGCCGAAACATAGCCCTTATCAAACTCCATACCTTCGACCACCTCGTTTTCAATACCAAGAGACTGCGACTCTTCAACCGTTACGACGCCGTCTTTACCCACCACCTTAATGGTGTCAGCAATAATGGTGCCAATTTCCTCAGACTCAGCCGAGATGGTCGCAACCTGGCGGATCTCTTCATCACTTTGGATTTTCTTGGCCAGTGCCTTGAGTGCGTCCACCGCCTCTCCCGCTGCTTTCTCAATACCAGCACGCACTCCCATAGCCGAGAGGCCCATTTCAGTATGCTTCATACCCTCCTCGACAAGAGCCTGGAGAAGTACTACCGAGGTAGTGGTGCCATCGCCTGCAATGTCGTTGGTCTTGGTCGCAACTTCTTTTACTATCTCAGCGCCCATGTTCTCAAACTTATCTTTGAGTGAAATTTCCTTTGCAATAGAGACGCCGTCGTTGGTGATGGTCGGGCCGCCGTAGCCTTTGTCGAGCGCAACATTGCGCCCACGAGGGCCCAAGGTCACCTTGACCGCGTTTGCTGCTTTGTCGACGCCGCTTTTGAGTGCACGGCGTGCTTTTTCGTTAAAAATTATTTGTTTAGCCATAATCGAGTGAGTGAATGAATAAAAATTTATTTTTAGTTCCGAGCGAGCTTACTCAATAACCGCCAAGATACTTGCTTCCGGCAAAATGAGGTACTCGACGCCGCCTACTTTAATTTCATCGTAGCCGTACTTCGAGAACATGACGCGCTCACCCACATGAACCGAGACCGGCATAATGCTGCCGTCTTCACCACGGCGGCCAGGACCAACAGCAACAACGGTACCCTGCTCGGGCTTTTCCTTGGCAGTGTCTGGGATGAGGATGCCAAAGGCAGACATGGTTGCAGACTCCTCAGCAGAGAGGGGCTTGATGAGTACACGATCACCAAGAGGGGTGACGCCGATAGAGCTTTTTTGTAGTACCTTTGTAGCGCTTTTGGGTGCGCTCTTCTTGGTCGATTTGGATACCTTTTTCTTGCTTTTTTTCATAGGAAAAACGCTTAGTTGAGTAATACAGCACCTTCTTTGTACGCCCAAGTTTCGCACTAAATATAGACAAAATTGGCACTTAGTCAATTTGCGATACGTTAGCGTTTATGGTAGGGTACTGGGTAATGACCATCCACGGCATACTGCCGTTTATCGAGATAGTCCTTGCGATCGCCATCGTTGTCGGTGTGCTCATGCAGCAAACTGGCGCGGCGCTCGGAGGCGCATTTGGGGGAGACAACTTCTCTGCGGCGTATCATACGCGTCGTGGCTCTGAGAAGTATCTTTTTTATGCGTCTATAGTGCTCGGCATCTTATTCGCCATCAACTCGTTCGCACTCTTCCTGTGGCACTAGCCACATCCTTAGCAGTTTAGACTCTCGCGCACCATGCGCCTCTATACACGCCCCTCATTCATAATGCATATCGCTACTGCGACGCGCGCTCTACGCTCCAAACAGAGCAACGTCGGCAGAGCGCTCTTTTACTTTTTTTGCCTACTGCTCCTTGTAAGCAGCGTCGGCTTGCTGTACCTGGCAAACAGAGCACTTCTCGTGGCAATCCCGGCTCGCGGCGGCGTGTGGCACGAGGGCATTGTTGGTACTCCACGATTCATAAACCCAGTGCTCGCCGTGTCTGACGCTGACCAGGACCTCACCGCTCTTGTGTACTCGGGCCTTATGAAAGCGACACCCGAAGGTACCTACATTCCTGATGCTGCCGAGCGCTGCGACATTTCAGAGGACGGGCGCACCTACACCTGTACCCTGCGCCCTAACCTCACCTTTCACGATGGCACACCGCTCACCGCTGATGATGTTGTCTTTACTATAGCGAAGGCCCAAGACCCAGCTCTCAAAAGTCCTCAGTTCGCAAACTGGAATGGTGTCGCGGTTCAAAAAATTTCAGACACCCAAGTATCCTTTACCATCAAACAAGCCTACGCGCCGTTTATCGAAAACCTCAGCATAGGCATTTTGCCTGCACACGTATGGAAAGGCGTTTCAGATGAAGAGTTTGCCTCTAGCCAACTAAATACAACCCCCATTGGCTCTGGCCCCTACAAAGTGCAGACAACAGGGCACGCACAAAATGGTACTCCGACCACATACACGCTCGAAGCATTTGCTCTGTACGCGCTTGGCGAGCCGTACCTTACTACGTTGCGATGTACGTTTTATCAAAACGAGGATGATCTTGTAGACGCGCTTAAGCAGGGGGCTGTTGAGGCAGCGGGCGGCATATCACCTGAGCGTCTTACTGAACTCTCAAAATTGAGCACCGCGCGTGCGCCCATTAACCGAGTATTTGGTGTCTTCTTTAATCAAAATCAAAACGAGGTACTGCGAGACAAAGACATACGCCAAGCACTCAACAACGCACTCGACAGAGAGGCTTTGATACGTGTGGTGCTTCACGGCTATGGTCAGGCACTGCAAGGGCCCCTCCCGCCTAGCGTCATCCCTCAAAACACAATCGCCAACTCTTCCGCAAGCCCTGATGCTGCACTCGCACGCGCAAAAGATGCACTTACTACCGCAGGGTGGCAACCGGGTCCTGATGGTTTTCTTGTAAAAACAACGGGCACTGGCAAAAACGCAACCACCGCGACACTGCGCTTTACTCTTGCGACGGGCAATGTGCCAGAGTTGCGTGCGGCTGCAGAGTATGTGGCAGGTGTGTGGCGCAAACTAGGAGCCGATGTAGCCCTCTCGGTGTATGACCAGGGAGACCTCGCGCAACAAGTTATTAGGCCGCGCAAATTTGATGCACTCCTCTTCGGTGAAGTTATTGGTCGTGAACCCGATCTTTTTGCATTTTGGGACTCCAGCCAGCGCAACGACCCTGGGCTTAATATTGCGCAATACGCCAACCCTGCAGTTGATACCCTGGTAGAGCAGTTGCGAAGCTCTCATGACGAGAGTTTGCGCACCATGCTCTTTAAGCAGTTCTCTCTGGATATTGAAAAGGATGTCCCCGCAGTATTTCTCTATGCGCCCGATTTCGTGTATATTGTTCCTAACAGTGTACAGGGGCTTAACTTGGGCTTCATAGAGGAGCCGAGCGACCGCTTCTTGAGCGTTACTGGGTGGCATGCAGAAACAGACTACGTCTGGCCATTCTTCGCACAGCATCACTAACATTTATTGATTAAGAGTATTTTGTATGGAACCAAAAAAAGTAAGGGGCAAGCGTAGCTTTGCCCGTCCTCATGGAGGGCCAGGCGTTCGTGGCGGTCGGCCACTCAACAGACGCGGTGGTCGCAATAACGGCCCTCGCCCACATCAGACCCCGCCACCGCGCCCAGGCCTTGAGTCAAACGCGCAGCCAAATGGCGAGGATAAGATTATACCGCCACTGGAGGCGGGGAATATCCGCATAATCCCCCTGGGTGGCGTTGAGGAGATTGGCCGCAACATGACCATGATCGAGTACGGCGACGACATCGTCATCGTTGACTGTGGTTTCCAATTTAAAGAGGAAGAGACGCCGGGCATCGACTACATTTTGCCCAATACCAAATATCTTGAAGATAGAGCACACAAGATCCGTGCCATGTTTATCACCCACGGCCACCTCGACCACATCGGTGGTATCCCCTACGTTATCGACCGCATCGGCTATCCGCCGCTATACACCCGCCGACTCACAAGCGTCATGATCCGTAAACGCCAAGAGGAGTTCCCTCATCTCAAGCCTCTGGATATCTTTGAGGTTGAAAAAGATGAGGTGGTGCGCGTTGGTGATATGCGAGTACGCTTTTTCTCAGTCTTTCACACTATCCCCGACTCTATGGGTATCGTTATTGAATCACCCTACGGCGACCTAGTGTTTACCGGTGACCTGCGCCTCGACCATATCGACGGCGTTCCTACCGAGACTGAAGACAAAGAATTTGCGTTCTTCAAAGACCG
>JAUPWA010000033.1 GCA_030916835.1 Patescibacteria group bacterium
CGAGGAGTGCGCTCGATGTGGCCGAGTTGCAGGAGGAAGGGCTCGTGTACTTCAGAGAGAGTGTTGGGCTCTTCAGCGAGCGCTGCGGCGAGCGCACCCACGCCGGTTGGTCCGCCATTAAAGCGCTCAATAAGCGTCATAAGGAGTTTGCGGTCTAGTGGTGTGAGCCCAAGCTCATCCACCTCCAGCATACCGAGTGCCTCAGCGACTATGGGCGCCGAGAGCGGCATGCGCTTGAGTTGTGCAAAGTCGCGCGCACGCTTGAGGAGGTAGTTTGCGGTGCGCGGGGTCGAGCGGCTGCGCCGTGCAATTTCTATAACGCCACTTTGCTCGACATCGACACCTAGTATCGTCGCAGATCGGCGCACAATGTTAGCAATATCAGCCTCGCTATAAAACTCAAGACGGAATGTCCCTCCCGAGAAGCGCGAGCGCAGTGGTGCTGAGAGCTCTGCGACGCGCGTTGTCGCAGCAATGAGTGTGAAGGGAGGCAGCGGCAGCTCAATAGTGCGCGCGCTCGGGCCCTTGCCGATGATGATGTTGAGCACCCCACTTTCCATAGCAGGGTAGAGGACCTCCTCTATGGCTCTGGAGAGACGATGGATCTCGTCGATGAAAAGAATATCACCCGGGGAGAGGTTGGTGAGTAGTGCTGCAAGGTCACCCACACGCTCAATAGCGGGGCCCGAGGTTGAGCGCATTGAACCACCCAGCTCGCGCGCTATGAGGTGGGCGAGTGTTGTTTTGCCAAGCCCTGGGGGGCCGTAAAAAAGGATATGTTCAGGCGGGTGGCCGCGCTCGCGGGCAGCGGTAATGAGGATGTGGAGGTTGTTTTTGATGCTCTCTTGGCCAACATACTCGTCCCACGAAGCAGGGCGCAAGGTTTGGTCGAGATACTGTGCATCTGGTTCACTGCTTGACATATATATAATAGTATGCTACCCTCGTACTAGTAGCCCATTGCCCAGTAGGCGGGGGTTTCTTTTTTTGCAGCTCCAATCGAGCATACATACCTCTAAGCAATAAGCCTCACCCGGGGTTTTGGAGCCTTTACAAGGACATTTTGGTCTATACATTTTTTTGCATACGGCGAAAATTATCCTCAGCGACGGTACTCCGTATTTTTGCAAGTCAAAAATACTATTGCTTAGAGATATGTCTTCTCGATTACTCTCACAAGGAGCTCTGCAACTCTCTTAACTCTACACTGACGCTTCGCACGCGCAAGATTGGCAGCGTGATTTTTCTATTCCCCGATGTTAACGAGCTTGCAAATCGATAACACGCATTAATTCGTCAAGCGAGGTGACACCTCGCAGTGCTTTTATGATGCCATCTTGTTGCATGGTGGGAATACTTTGCGGCTTTGCTGCTTGTGCTATTTCACGCTCAGAGGGTTTTGTGCGCAGCATCTCTTCAATTGCGCTATCCATGAAGATTGCTTCAAAGATACCAACGCGCCCTTTGTATCCACGACCACCACACACGTCGCACCCATCTGGTTTTGCGTCATACAGCTCGTGTACTGTTTGGGGCACTAGTGTTTTGTCGACAACTTCGGCAAGTGTCGTATCTATAATTTTTTGTTCTGCTTCAGTTGGGGCGCGCTTCACCTTGCAGTTTTGGCAGAGTTTGCGCACCAAGCGCTGTGCCATGGCAACGTTAATCGCTGAGGAGAGTACCTTTTCACTAACTCCAAGGTCGATGAGGCGAGGGAAGGTGCCCGCTGCGTTGTTGGTGTGTAGTGTTGAAAACACAAGGTGCCCGGTGAGGGCAGCGTTAATGGCAGTTGCCGCTACCTCATTGTCACGGATTTCACCCACCATGATGATGTCTGGGTCGGCGCGCAGCGCAGAGCGCAACCCTTCAGCAAACGAATAATTTTTTTCCACCTGTGTCTGCACTATGGGTAGGTGATACTCAATAGGGTCTTCGATAGTGATTATTTTTGTGCCTGGATTATTTACTTGGCGCAGGAATGCGTAGAGTGTAGTTGTTTTACCTGAGCCAGTAGGGCCTGTGGTGAGTATCATGCCGTTGGGGCGCACAACCTCTTGTTGGAGTCGCGCAAGTAGTTTTGGTTCAAAGCCAAGCTCTTGGAGTGGTACTGCAATCGACTGTGGGTTAAGAATACGCAGCACCACTGTCTCGCCATAGTTGCCAGGCAGCACGGAGGCGCGCAACTCGATCTCATCCCCGCGCACCTTGATACTGAAGCGACCATCTTGTGCCTCGCCGGTAATGTTGAGTTTCATTCCGGAGAGGAGTTTCATGCGGGAGAGGACGAGGCGGTAGGTCTCGTGATCAAGCGAAAGCACATCAACAAGCACACCATCGAGACGATATCGAAGGTGCACCTCTATCTCTTCAGGCTCAAAGTGGACGTCAGAGGCGCTCATGGAGAGGCCGCCAGCGAGGATAACTTCAAGGATACGGGTGATGCGATAGGCACGCTTCATCTCCACCGCCTCTTGAATAAGTTTGCTGATGTCACCGAGTGTCTTTACTTCGGCAAGCAACTTTTCAATCTCTTCGTTAGAAATTTCGAACACACCCGCCTTACTTTCGGTGGCGTAGCTTAGGTCGGCGTACCGTGCCCATCCGCGCTGCAGGCTTTCTTGAGAGCACATAAACACAGTGACGACATAGCCGCGCTCGCTAAGCTCTTGCGCGAGCGCTTTTACCTTTGGATTTTCCGGAGCACGCACCGCGAGGCTAAGTTTCTTGCCGACCATACCAAACACAACCGCCTCGGTCTCTTTGGCGCGCGCTTCAGGTAAAATGCGTAGTGCGTCGGTGTTGATAGCTACGAGCGAAAGATCAACATACTCAACGCCGTACTTACGTGAGAGTACTTGTGCTAACTCCTCCTCCTCGCGCTTCTTGAGAAACTCTATGCGTTTTTCTTGCTCAGCATCACCAAAAGTAACCATGCTTTCATTCTACCTCGAGTTTGATACTCTCTTATATATGCAAAAGGTGTTAAAAACTGAGCTGCCTGCGTTTGCGAAGTTGGTGGTGGAGAAAATACAGTCCCTTTTGGCTGCCGAAGCTTTGGCAGGGGAGGCCGATTCAAACCAAAGAGCTTTCATGCTTGCTCTAAAAGGGGATTTAGGTGCAGGGAAGACCACCTTCGTGCAGGCGCTGGGTGCAGAGCTTGGGGTTGCTGCTACCATCCAAAGCCCAACCTACGTCATCATGAAGCGCTACGATATTTCTTTTGGGCGCTTCACCTCGCTCGTGCACATAGACGCCTATCGGTTTGAAAAGCCCGAAGAGTTTGCAGCTCTAAAGCCGGAGATATTTCTCAGCGACACGCATACATTGGTCGTTATAGAGTGGCCCGAGCGTGTTGAAGGCGTGCTTCCAACCCCAAACCTCCTCCTGAACTTTTCTGCCGACACTGCCGGCGAAGGAGAGCGATATATAGAAATAGAGTAGAAGCGCCAAAAAGGGCGGGGTGGTAGAATGCGGGAAATGGCACAAAAGAATCCCTCGACAAAGCTCGGGACAAGCAAGCGGCTGGTGATATTGGATACTCATGCGATTTTACATCGCGCGTATCATGCGCTGCCCGAGCTCTCTTCGAGCAAGGGCGAGCCCACGGGTGGGCTCTATGGTTTGGTCTCGATACTCATACGCATCATTACCGACCTGAAGCCCGACTATATTGTGGCTGCCAACGACCTGCCGGGCGGCACGTTTCGCCACGAAGCGTTTGATGGCTACAAGGGCACTCGTGCTGAAATTGATGAGGCACTCTTGCATCAAATTAAGCGCATACCTGAAGTGCTCGAGGCGGTTGGTGTGCCGCTCTACTCTGCACAAGGCTTTGAGGCCGACGATGTTATTGGCACCATCGTTGAAGAGACAAAGGGAGATAAAAATTTAAACGTCATCATCGCCTCGGGTGACATGGACACGCTGCAACTTGTTGATGGAAAGCAGGTATGCGTCTTTGCACAGCGCAAAGGGCTAACCGACATTGTGCTGTATGACGAAGATGCGGTGCAGGCTAAGTACGGCTTTGGTCCCGAGCTAGTGACTGACTTTAAGGGGATCCGTGGCGACGCCTCAGACAACATCCCGGGCGTGCCGGGGGTGGGAGAGGTGAGTGCTATTAAATTGATACAAACCTATGGGCCACTTGAGAAGATTTTTGTGGCACTAAAGAAAAAAGGTGTCGAGGTGGTCGCCAAAGAAGCTGGTATTCAAAAGCGCTACGCACAGCTTGTTTTGGATAACGAAGAAGGAGCTCTGTTCTCAAAAGGCTTGGCTCAGATTCGCCGCGATGCGCCGATTGGCTTTACGTTGCCTGAAAAACCATGGCGCGAGGGGGTAGATGTGCGCAAAACAATAGACAAACTTTCTGAATTTGAATTTCGCGCACTTATTCCGCGAATGAAAACAGTACTGGGGGCTCCACAGGGTCTTCCTTCCGAAAAGGTCCCTGCCTACCGGCAGGCAGGCTCGGCTCCAGACCATCTTCTTCAGGAAGACCCTGCTTCGCCAACGGGAGAGTTTGCGGAGCAAACAAGTTTTATTACCGCTCCCAATGTTTCGTATGAAGAGCTAGAAAAAGTTGGTATTGCCGCCTGGGTGCTTGACTCGAACATTACGCAGCCAACCGTTGATGATATTTATCGAATAGGGAAGGCAGACAGTTTTGAAGAAGCGAAAAAAAATATTCTTGCTGAGATAAAAAAACGAGACCTCTTGTTTGTGTATGAAAAAATTGAGATGCCGCTGTACCCAGTGCTTAGAAACATGGAGAAGCGCGGGGTGAAGATTGACCGTGCGTTCTTGGCCGACCTCTCTAAAAAATATCGCACAGAGCTCGATGCTATCGCAAAGCGTATTTATGATGCCGCAGGCGAGGAATTTAATATCAACTCACCCAAGCAGCTGGGCGACATCCTTTTCGACAAGCTTGGCCTTTCAGTGAAAAACCAAAAAAAGACAGCGACCGGTGCGCGCTCAACGCGCGAGTCTGAGCTCGAGAAGATGCGTGAGCTGCACCCCATCATTGGTGACATCTTAAGTTTTCGCGAACTTTCAAAGCTCCTTTCAACCTACATCGACACCATCCCAACCCTTTTAGATAGTGAGGACCGTCTCCACACCTCCTATGTGCAAACCGGTACCACTACAGGCCGCCTTGCCTCGCAAAACCCCAACCTGCAGAATATTCCTATTAAGACCGATCTTGGCCGCGCGATCCGCCACGCCTTTGTGCCAAGCGATGGTATGCAGCTTGTCTCGTTTGACTACTCGCAAATCGAGCTTCGTATTGCAGCGTTTCTCTCCGGCGATGAGAGCTTAAGCGACATTTTCCGCAGTGGGCGTGATGTGCATCGTGAGGTGGCTGCGCGAGTTTTTCATGTCCAAGATGCGGATGTTTCCTACGAGCAGCGCCGCCGCGCAAAAGTTATCAACTTCGGCATTCTCTACGGCATGGGGGTGACCTCGCTCCAGCAGGCGCTGGGCACTAATCGCAAGGAGGCACAAGAGTTTTACGATCAATACTTTGAGGCGTTCCCGCGCCTTGCCGCATATCTTGATGAGACAAAAGCCACCGCCGCGCGCCAGGGGTACACTGAAACATTTTTTGGTCGCCGGCGCTACTTTGAGGGAATCAAATCATCCATTCCCTATGTTAAGGCGGCCGCCGAGCGCATGGCAATTAACGCGCCCATTCAAGGCACACAGGCCGACATTGTAAAGCTTGCGATGGTTGAAATTGCCCACTGGCTGCACAAGGAAGGTCTGGAGGAGGAGATACACATGCTCCTGCAGGTGCATGACGAACTGGTCTTTGAAATGAAAGAGGGGGCACTACAAACACACGCACCCAAAATTAAACAAATAATGGAACAGGTTGTATCTGAGGAGGAGCGCGACGGTATTCCCTATAAAGCAGAAGGGAAGGCGGGGTCAAACTGGGGTGAGATGGAAGAGATAGCGCCATGATGCATGTCCTTGTTGGAGGAGCGGTGCTCAAAAAAACACCACCAGTACTAGAAGAGCTGCGGTGGGAGAGTATATCGATAGAGGAGATCCTCTCGCTCGCGACCACCGCATCACTCTTGGGCGATACGCAGGCCTATAAGTTCGACGGCGCTTTGGCGAGCACTCGAGGCGAGGAGTTTTTAGATGCAAGTAAAGTGCTCGCACAATCGCCACACACCTTCATTTTTGTTGAAGAAAAACTTTTAAAAAAGCCGACCGATATTCTTACCAAAGCAGGTGCTGAAATTGTTGCAGCAAAAAAAGAAGCAAAGGAGGAAAAAGAATCATTTAATGTTTTTGCGCTTACCTATGCGTTTGCCGCTAAAGACAAAAAGAAGCTCTGGCTGCTCTTTGCTGATGCGCTGCGTGAAGGAGTGGTACCCGAAGCGATTGCAGGCATCTTGCACTGGAAGGTGCGCGACCTGTATAGCAAGCGACAATTTAAAGGAAGCGGCGGAGTGTATACCGAACATGAGTTGCGCGCCTACTCAGGAGCGCTCGTGACTTTGTACCATGACTCACACCGTGGCGCCGGCGACCTGGGAGTGCTCCTCGAGCGGTTTATTTTGCTGCTATAATTTTAGGATGGGACACAAGCTCTTTTTCATGATCTTCTTTTTGTGTGTGGTGGCGGGCATAGCGTTTATGGCGGCATTTAGTCTTAATCTTTTGCCACCAAACTTGAATCAGTTCGTATACTCTGTATTCCCATCCTCGTCGCAAGAAACACGACCCCCATATTTAGAAAAATTTGAAGGGCATTGGGGTGCTACTTTTAATCCGTCACAAAACTGGTCGCAGGTAGCAAAGTGTGCCAACTCGGTGGGGACCTTTACTGTGCGAAATGGAAAGCTTACCGGCACTATTGGCTCGGTAGGCTCCTCGGGGGTAGAGGGGAGCATTACTCCTGATGGGTCAGTGAGTGGGGCATTCACGATTGGGGGGCAAAATAAGGGGACATTTACTGGTCGTATTGTGGGGGAGGTTGGCGAACTTGCATGGAAGGATTCGGTCGACTGTGCCGGGATCATCAAACTTCAAAAACTAGATCCCGTAAACGATCCTGTTGTGGCAAGAATATCTTCGTTTATCGACGGAGTGACGCTTACCCGTGGCAGCATGACGGAGTCGCCCTCAATCGACGAGACTTTGTATGAGGGAGATGTGCTCAATTTGCCCGCAGGCTCCTCGATACGTCTCTTGGTAGGGAATGGGTTTATTAAAACACCACTGGAGTTGGCTGGCCCGACCACATATACTGTCCCTGCTCCTGAGAAGTAGAGGCACTATAAAAGTTACTAAGTTTTTGCTATAGTGCTTTTGTTCACTATCCGCCTATAGCTCAGTTGGTAGAGCAGCTCCCTTTTAAGGAGACGGTCGTAGGTTCGAATCCTACTGGGCGGACTCGATTTTGCACAGCGCTCAAAGGGTTTGGCGCACCCTGTTTCGCAAGGTAAAAAGCGCTATGCCTGCGGTTACGGAAACATTAAGAGATTCTTTGGTGCCGTGCATGGGGATTTCGAGAATAACATCACATTTTTCAAGCACTGAGGCAGAGACGCCGCGCACCTCATTACCCAACACAAGAGCAACCTTTTCTATGGAAAGGTGTGGTGGAAAAGAAAAATCAAAAAGATTCTGCGAGCGAGGGTCTTGCTCTATTGCAGCAACAAAACACCCCGCTGCGCGCAATTTTTTTAGCGTGGGTCCGAGGGTTTGGGTGTACACCCAAGGGACCGTTTTTTCAGCGCCAAGCGACACTTTTGTAAAATCGCTACGCGCGCGACCAAAACGATCTATGGGCGCAGGGGAGTAGCCCGAGAGAATAATACTCGACACGCCCGCTGCGTCAGCGGTACGAAATATAGACCCAACATTATGGACACTGCGGATGTTGTGCAGGATGAGAATCACGAGCCCATACTACACAAAAAAGTTATATACGGATATCAAACGCAAAGAAACCAGCGCCTGTTATTAAGAGCGAGAGGCTCATAAGTATGAGCAGGATATAGGTTGAGGGGGGCAGGGGGAGCACCTGCTGGTAGTTTTTAGTTCCAACAAGGTGCTTCAAAAACACGAGTGCCGACACAATCGCAGCCCACTGCGTGTTCCATCCAACCAAAAGGCATGCCGCGAGCACGAGCGGGAGTGCAACCGATGCCCAAACCATCCACGAGCGCATGGTGCCCACCACTGGTACGCTTAGACCAATGAGTTTTGAGCGCTCTCGCACAAGAAACTGAGCAATGTAGATACAGACAACAACCAACACAAACCGCACCATAGTAGGCTCAAAGTATTGATAGGTGAGTAGGTTGGGGAAAGGGTTTAACATGTTAGGTGGTTGAAGTATCGTTAGTAGTTTGTGGTTGGAGCACTGGCGCCCCTTCAATTAGTGGTGTTGTTGGGTTTATGAAAAAACCTTCACCGTTGAGCGAGTCGAGCCCGCCACGCACCCAGATGAGCGCGGTAAGTATGCCGATAACCGCAATGATAAATATAACTGGTTCCCAGGGGCTTGACCCCTCGCTTCCTGCGTCTGACACCTCTTTATTCTACCGTATTCTCAGTGATGCCAAGGAGTTTGTGCAGCTCCTCCTTTGCAACATGATGGTCACTCCAAGGCTCTTTGGTGCCATGAGGGCCCATGATGTATGGGTCGGTGCCTTTGCCGGTCAGCAACACAACGTCGCCGGGGCACGCCTGCTTGAGCGCTTCGCGTATTGCCTCGCGCCGGTCAAACACTATGTGTGGTTGGTGCTCAGAAAACCCTTTCGCTATCTCACCTA
>JAUPWA010000034.1 GCA_030916835.1 Patescibacteria group bacterium
AGTTAGCGTATTGCTAAACTTACCAGTCCCATTAACCTCAAACGTTTTGGTTGGTGTTTGGGTACCAATACCAAGTGAGCCTGCAATGTAGGCATTGCCGGTGGTGGTAGCGCCGCCGTTGATGGTGAGGCCAGTGGTTTGTGTACCACTACCGATGGTTGATGACGCATACGCCGTGAGGCCGCCGTTAAACGCAAGTTGCGTGGTAGTTGCGTTGTTTGGGAATGGATACCACGTGCCCAGTGTAGTGATGAGCGAGGAACTTGAGACTTTGTTGTTGAAGAGGGTCCAGTCGGTGGTTGTAAGGAGGCCGCGTGCTGCTGAGGATGCGGTTGGGATATTGAAGGTGATGGTTTGCCCTGAGCCTGTGATGGTGAAGTCTGAGCCCGCGGTTGAGGTGGCAAGGAGCGCTGAGCCCGACGTAACCTCTTGATTTGCGGGGCCAATAGCAGTGAGGTTGCTGGCGCCCGATCCGATACACACACCATTCACCGCAAAGCAACCTGAAGCTATATCGATACCTTGTTGTGCAGTTGTTGTAGCGCCCGCAAGTGTCAGCTGCCCGGTAATGGTGGTTGATGCATTGAGAGTTGTTGATGCGCTCGACACAAACCCGTTAAGGAAACTCAGTGTTGTCGAGGTGGCGTTCCCGACAAATGGATAGCCGATAGTATTAGTGATCACACCGGTGCTTGAGTTGTATGCAATCCCAGCACCAGCAGAAAGCGAGGATGAAGAAATTTTGTTATTGAATACCTGCCAATCCGCAGAGGTAAGGAGGCCGCGCGCTATCACTGAAGCGTCTGGAACAGCAAAGGTGATGGTTTGTCCTGAGCCCGTGATGGTGAAGTCTGAGCCCGCGGTTGAGGTGGCAAAAAGAACGGAGCCCGATGATATTTGTTGGTTAGTGGGACCGACTGCGGTGATAGATCCAGAACCACCAGAGATACCAAGCGACGAGGTCGATACGAGTGCATACCCACCAAGACCGTCTCCAAGGAGCACCTGTCCGAAGGTTGGCGTAGTCGAGAGCCCAGTACCACCATATGCAATCGAGAGTGTGCCTGTTGCAGAAACCACGCCGTTTATTGCCTGCAGAGGGCCCGTGAGTGACCCGATGGTGAGTGTGTTTGTAAGTACATTTGATGCTGCAAGATTCATCAGCGTGGTGTTTCCTGCGCTATCGATAGAGAGCAGCGTCGTTGACGCACTGTTCACAACCTCAAAGGCTTTAACACCCGCAGCACTTGACTGACTCCAAACCGTGAGTTTTGCATACGGACTCGTCGTGCCGAGACCAACATTTGCAGCATTATTTGTTATATGCACTACCGAACCAGTGTCCGTCCAACCACCTGCAGCTGCAGCGGTGAAGCTTTGGAACGTCACACAATCGTTTGAATACTGTAGCGTGTTGCCCACCTGAGCAAAGCAGCCACTCGAGCCGTTTGAGTTGGATGCAAGACGGATGATACCGCCAGCACCGAGCGCGAGCGCAGACTGTGGAGTTGTTGTGCCAATACCAAGAAAACCGTTCGTACTATCAAAGTACAGCGATGCAGAAGCGCCAAATGTACCGCTGCTATTAAACTGCAATTCGCCGGAGTTACCGGCAGGGGTCGCATTGGTCGTATTTGTAATGATGGTTGTACCTCCACCACCGCCACCACCTCCAGAGCCTGTATTGTACAGACCATAGCCGGATATAACCTTTGCAACCGTTGTATATACCTCATCAATTTTTTCATTGAGTTGTGCGAGAGTGATGCCTGTTGATGTTGCAGGAGTTACATACGTCACTCGGTGCTCAGTAACAGGGTAGGTATTGTTATTGATGATGGTTTGCAGCTGCCTGGTGGGTTGTGTGGGTTGTATCTGTGCGACCGGCTGAACTACCGTTGGTGTTTGCACTACTGGTGTTGAGGTAGCTGGCACAGGGCTCGTTTGCTGCACCACTGGAGGTTGTGCCTGCGTCGTTTGCACGGCAACGACCGGCTCAGTATTCCCAAAGAAATATGCCACAAGATCATGCCAAGAGTACGTAACTTTTGGAGGCTGCAATCCAAAGAAAGGCGATTGAATTTGAGTAAGTACTGCGGCCGTGTTGTTTGTGTTCTGTGCAAAAAAATTATTGTTTCGAGGAAGCACAGCAGCGAGCGTAAGGCCGACACACAACGCAACAGCAAATGCTGCAGCAAAGGATGCGCCACCAACTGTCTTACGAGCATCTCGCAGGAAGCGTCCAAAAGCGGTGCTCTGCTGTAGCGCAAAAATCTCTTGCTCCTGACGACGCGCATCAGCAAGCTCCTTGGAGCGTACAACACGAGCCTCCTCCCGTTCCTTTTCAAAACGAGCAATGGAGGATTCTTTTACGTACCAAGCGTTTCGTACACGGATACCCTCAAGGCGACCCTCGCGGCACAACTTGGTCACGTAGTCCGGCGCGCAATCCAAACGCACGGCAACTTTACGTGCACTGAGCATAGCTTCAACATTATGTGAAAGAATTTTTTTTGCTCTGCTCATGCGTCCGAAATATCTTTTATTTGAACTGTTAGTTCGAAGATATCGTTAGGTCTATTGTAATTACTTTTCTTCTATATGTATGAGATTATTTTTTTACACTGTGGATAAGATATTTATCGCACGGCTCAAGATGCATTGAAATTGGGCTTTAAAATGCCTTCTAAGCACTAAAAATTCGAAAAGTTGAGTCCTGCATATGCCCAAAAAAGCCTCGTCGAGTGCCTGTTAAATAAGATTAAATATCGGCTCACACAGTATTGGCTCAATATATGCCATTTTTGCCCATATATTTCATATCTCGGCTATCCGAGATTATGTTTTTGCGTTAAGAATTAGCAATATTGCCTATTTTTATAAAGGTTTTTTCTATTTGGCATGATATTTACATAATTTGACAAAATTGACTTAGTGAAGTGTATTTGTATCATTAGGCAAAAAAATACCCCACAAAATGCGGGGTATGGTTGCACAACCATATACATCTTTTATGAGCCTTGCTTACCTTGGTATGCCCGTAAAGGTAACTGCGGCGGTATTTGCTTCACCAGCAACCATACTTGAGTATGAAAATAGTGCTGAAGCACCAAACGCACTTAAAAACGCGAGAACTCCTGCGGTTGTTATAAGCGCCCAGTGGGAGCTTTTTGCTGGTGCGGAGACAGTGATGAGCGGGTGCTCAACCTCATCCCAAGCGTTTTTTACTTCTTTTTGAGTCTTTTTCTCTGGAGTATGTATCTCGACCTTGTGAATTTGCTGGATTTTATGAGGAGCTGGGGCTTCGTCTTCCGTAATATAGGTCAATTTTGGAGCCTCCTGCACAATAATAGGCTCTGGCGTGTACGTGTGCTGATTATAGGGTCGCGATGAGGCAGCCGGGGCTGTTTGGGCTGGTGCAAATGTTGGAACAACAGGCTTCTCATCAGGAACTTTATATTCTTTCCCTAAATAGGTTGCTAGCGACCGGGCATCTACATACCAAGTCCTTCCAACTTTAGATCCGACAACTTTGCCACTGCGAATAAGTTGGCCGATATAGTCCACGTGGTAGCGGTTTTCTTTAGCCGCGCGCTTCGACGATATAAATCGCTTTCCCGATATCTCAAGCTCGTCCATACCACTAGTATAAGCGAGCTTTAGACTATTTCAATGCCTCTATAAACAACGTGCGAATTATTCCTGGGTTTGCCGCTCCTTTGCTTTCCTTCATGCCCTGGCCCACCAAAAACTGTAGAGCTGCCTCTTTTCCTGCTTTATAGTCAGCAACCACCCCTGGATGCGCTAAAAGTACGGTTTCGATTATACCTTTAAGGAAGGTTACATCGTTCTTTTGGATGAGGTCATGTGCCTGGGCAAGTGCCTCAGGTGAGCCTGGCAAAGTTAACATGAGGCTTAGAGTATCTTTTGCACCACGAGAAGAGAGGAGCCCTTTTCTAATCAGAGACACGAGTTCAGCAAAACGTACTGCATTTGCTGCGATAAGCCACTCTTCAGGCAATTCACCACTTTCGCGTTTACCCGCTATGTCACTACCGAGATAGTTAGCCAATACGAGAATGCTATCTTGGTCCAACCCGGCTCGGGCCATGTCAAAAAATTCGCCCAAAACACGATCTCGGACAAACATCTCAGCATCATCAGCCTTTAACCCTAAAGAGAGGTAGGTGTCACGGAGTTCCCAAGGCAGTTTTGGTAGAGCTTTTGTAAGAGCTTCTGATGAAAATTCTGGGATTTCAGAGATCATGAGCTTCGGCAGATCAGGCTCTGGGAAGTAACGATAATCTTCAGAAGACTCCTTTTTTCGCTGTGAGAAGGTCTCTTGCTTGCTCTCGTCCCAACCTCGAGTCTCTTGGGTAACCGAGCCTCCACTATCGAGAAGCTTTATTTGGCGCTCTACTTCAAAAGCAATAGCGCGCTCGACTGAACGAAAAGAGTTTAGGTTTTTAACTTCAACTTTCGTGCCAAAGGTATCGGTTTTAGAGACAGAAATATTAGCTTCTACGCGCATTTCACCCTTTTCCATGTTTGCCTCCCCTGCCTTCAAATAGCGCAGCAAAAGTTGCAGCTCACGGGCAAAAGCTCCTGCTGTAGCAGCGTCATGAATAACCGGTTCGGTAACAAGCTCCATGAGCGGCACTCCTGAGCGGTTGTAGTCAACCAGACTCACCTCACCCTCATGCTGAGAGCGCGCTGTGTCCTCCTCTAGGTGAATACGAGTGATAGCTACCCCTTGTAGCGCTCCCCCTTTCACTAACGGATAGGCATACTGGATTACTTGAAAACCCTTAGGAATATCTGGGTAAAAGTAGTTTTTTCTATCAAATTCTGTGTAGTCAGCTAATTGCGCTTTGATCGCTGCACCAACCATGAGTACCTTATGGACCGCGTCTTTGTTTATCACCGGCAAGGATCCTGGATGTGCCATACAAACCGGGCAAATATGCACATTTGGCTGCTTCTCATCAGAGGCATTTCGGCATGCACAAAACATCTTGCTGTGTGTCGCCAGCTCTGCATGGATCTCAAGACCTACGGTGACTTTATACTCACTCATGAACACTATAGTACACGCAGCTTCTCAACAACGCTATCTCCGAGCGCCTTAAGCTGTGCATCATCTAACACAGAGACCACTCTTGTATCTATACCTGCTTTTGCAAAATCATCCGAGACATGTTGTCTCTCAACAGAATCTCGGCTATCCGACTTTGTTAAAATAACCATCTCTGGTTTGTGCGCTAATGATCCATCTTCGTAGGCAGCCAGCTCTTTGCGTACAACATAATAATCAGCGAGGGGATTCTCGCTTTCAAGAGACACGCAGTGCAGGAGCAGTTTTGTACGTGCAACATGGCGCAAAAATTTCACACCTAACCCCTTCCCTTCCGAGGCTCCCTCAATGAGCCCTGGGATGTCAGCCACCACATATCCGTAAAGCACACCAAGGTTTGGGTCCAGCGTAGTAAATGCATAGTTGCCCACCTTACCATCAGCGCGAGTGAGCGCATTAAGAAGCGAGGTCTTTCCGGCATTAGGCAGCCCGACGAGACCCGCGTCTGCAATGAGACGCAACTCTATAGCGAGCTGTGCCTCTTCGCCACGCTGGCCTGGTGTTGATTCTTCTGGGCTGCGGTTTACGGATGATTTAAATACCGCATTCCCTGCTCCACCTCGGCCACCCTTAAGCACTAAGAGTTGCTCATCTTCTTTGGTTACTTCAAACACTTCGCCCGTCGCGCGATTGTGCACGAGAGAACCTACCGGCACATCAATAACCAGATCATCACCACGCTTACCTGCTTTGTTTTGATTTGACCCATCAACACCGTCATGTGCAAAAAATTTTTTCTCACCACGATAGCGCGCCAAGAGTGTGACATCTCGCACCCCACGCACAAACACATCGCCCCCGTCGCCACCATTACCTCCCGCAGGGCCTGAGTATTCCTTGCCCTTA
>JAUPWA010000035.1 GCA_030916835.1 Patescibacteria group bacterium
ACCTCTGCTCCACACGAAACAACTAACCCGGGCGCGGTCAACCCTGAAGCAACGAGCACCACTCCATCTACCACAGCAACATCAACAACAAATGGATCATCAGGGCAATCCAACGGCTCTACTGGTGGATACACACTCGCGCAAGTCGCTGCACATGGTAGCCAAACGAGCTGTTGGACAGCTGTTAATGGCAAGGTGTATGACGTAACAAAATGGATAGCTCAGCATCCCGGGGGCTCGCAGGCGATCCTTAGTTTGTGCGGCAAAGATGGTTCGAGCGCCTTCAACGGCCAGCATGGCACACAGCGTCGACCAAACTCTGAGCTTGCAGGGTTCCTCATCGGGAGTCTCACTCAATAAACATGCTCGGCATACCCCGAGACCTCATCTTCTACATGCACATAGTAACGCTGTGTGTTGCTGGCTGTGGCGTACTTATCGCTGATAAGATTGGATTCTCCTGGTTTAGAGGCAAAGTAGAGACACTCTCTTTGAAAACACTTGCAAGGCTACACAATGTCATGGGGGCAACACTCGCGCTCATGATCCTCAGCGGTTTGGCACTTTTTTGGCCTGCGCGCGAGTATCTGGTGGCACAACCGTCGTTCTATATAAAAATGACGTTTGTTATACTCCTTATCCTTAACTCATTTGCTATTGATGCGCTCATGAAAGTAGCGACGCATACACCATTTAAAGAGGTGTCCTCTGGCAAAAAGCGCTTTTTGATGATTAGCGGCGCTGTGTCACTATGCTCATGGATAGGCGCCGGAGTAATGGCGTTCTTCCTCTTTCCTTAACTAAGACTACGCACTCTTTGATACGGCGCAATAAAGGTTATTTTGATGAATTTTGTGGTTGTAAATCCAAATGAGCAAACGCATCGGAGAAGGTTGTGCCGACTTTTTTACCTGGGTTAAAAATATTGTGGGGGTCAAAAATCTTTTTCACCTGTATAAATAGTGCGTACATCTCGGGGCCAAACATCTTCTCCACGTAGGGTGTGCGCACCAAACCATCATTATGCTCGCCCGTAATAGAACCATGGTATGAGAGCACGAGGTCATATACCGTGTGCGACAACTCATCTATAACTTTTGCAACCCTTGCGTCAGTCGGGTCAACAAGCGGAATGATATGAAAATTACCATCTCCCACATGCCCAGCGATGGTGTACTGCAGCACATCGTCATACGGCTTTAAAATTTCTTGCAGTTTAGGTAAAAACTCTGGTAGCGTCTCGGGCGGCACCACGAAGTCGTCAATAAACGGTGCGGTGCGCTTACCGCGCACCTTTTTGCGCAACAGATTAAAGCTTTCACGACGAATGGTCCAAAACTTATGTGCCGCAACCTCATTTTTAGCCACCCGGACCCCAATATGTGGTTGCGTAGCGCGAATCTCATCGGCAAGTGCCTCTGCCTTTTCAAGAGCCTCTTCCTGCACCCCTGCACGGAACTCAATAATAAGAATGAGTTTTGGGAGACCACCCCGCAGTATCATGAATGCCTCAGGTAAAAACGAAAGTCCAAGAGAGACAATATTGCTCTTCATCTGCGCCGCAAACTCAGGGAAATATTTGATAGCGAGCTTTAGCGTATTGTCGTCATAGGACTCAAAGCTATCCGGCTTATGCTTAAGTACTTGTGGCACCACGGCCCCAAGCTCAGCAAGGTCGTCTAAAAAAAGTACGGTCATTGCAGCAAAAGGCTTTGGATGTACAAGCCCAAGCCGCATCTTTGTAATGATCCCTAGTGTGCCCTGCGCTCCTACCATGAGGCGCGCAAGATTAAGTGACTCCACCCCATCACCAATATCCCACAGCGCATAGCCGCTGGAGTTCTTTTCAACGTGGGGTTTTGCCTTTTCAATACTATCTTTATACGTCTTTACTAGGGTAGCAATGTTGCGATATACCTCACCCTCAAAGGTTTGCTCTGCCATTTTAAGTGCCAGCTCATGTCCCTTATACGGTCGGAGTGTGTGCAGTTGACCATCAGCCATCACCACCTCAAGCTCCTCAACATAGCGGGCTGTTTTGCCATACTTAAGATTTTTTTCACCACCAGAGTTATTAGCTACCATGCCACCCACCGTGTTGAGCTCACGCGACGCGGTATAGCTTGGCAACTCAAGATCCTTTTGCTTTGTCTCTCGGTCAAAGTCACGAAAATACATGCCCGGCTCAACAACAGCATGCGTCTCCGCAAGCTCCAGTAGACGGTTCATATGCTTAGTCATGTCGAGAATAATTGAGTCGTTGAGTGGCCCACCCGACATGTCAGTACCCGCTGAACGCGCCGTGATAGAGATGTGCGCGGCAGGATTTTCTTTTTTATGGTTCACCAGCTGCACCACCGAGCAGATATCATCAGCGTTTTTGGGTGCGACTACCACCTCAGGCACAATGCGAAAAAGGCTCGCATCGCGCGAAAATTTTTCACGCACCTCTTTTGAATCATCCACCTCACCATGCACGACACTACGCAGCTCCTCGCTCAATGACATGCTGTTATTTTAGCATGCAAACAAAAACGCTAGAGGACACTTTCCCCCGAAAAGAGGCGTATGAGTATCGCGACAACAGCTACAACCAATAGGATATGAATAAAACCACCCAAGGTGTACGAAGTGATAAGCCCCAAGAGCCACAAGATAACGAGTATGACCGCGATAGTCCACAACATAGTAGTGCTATTAGCTAAATAATGGCCACCGCACAAACGGCGTGAGTGACTCATCTATAGCACCACTACCTGGGTGAAGAAAAACTTAAGACTCTACAGGCTCGAATGCAACGCTCCACCTGGCAAGTAGCTCCACATCCCCTGATCTTGGCCACCGTCAAATTTAAAGACAGCGACACCGCGTACGCCGAGTTTTTTAGCAAGTGCCACCTTGTCACCTATAGCCTTTGCATCGCTCCACCACACGATATTAAACGGTGGCTGAATACCGCCCGCTATTGATGCCTGTGAGTACACCGCGTCTGGTGGCGCTGTGGTGTTTCCTGAGGCTACCGTAGTGGTAACGCTGCCCGGGATGCTCGCAAGAGAGACTGCTGCCTGTGTTGAGTCGTTTGCCTTGTAAATGAACGAGAGCTCACCAGCACTATTGCGCACTGGCGTGATGCCAAGCTGTGCCGCAAGCTGGGTTGCATACATCGGGTTAAATGCCCAATTACGATCATAGCGGAACCCTTGCTGCAGTGGAGTCACCGAGTACTCATACCCATAGGTGGCAATACCCACCAATATCTTCTGTGGGCTTATAGACTGCTTTGCGAGCGCAATGACATTCTCAACCCACGCAGGGTCAGCAACTGGCACATACGGCGCAGCGCGCGACTGGTTAAGGAGCACGTCGATAGCTCCTTGGTCGTAGGTCATAATCTCCACTCGGTCGCAATACTTGTTGAGCGCACTATAGTCGTTGGAAAATTCGGTTGCATCTGGTGGCACCGTGCCGTTATACCCATAGCGGTTCACCAGAGGCATGCGTGCCTCAACAGAGCAGTACAACCATTTGTCGCCCAAGCGCTGTGCGAGACCCTTGAGAAACGTCGAGAAGTAATCTTTGGTCGCTGCGTGCTTTGCTTCAAAATCTATGTCGATACCGTCATAGCCGCCGTTTTTAACCAGTGCAGCAATTTCATCCTCAAGCGCGACGCGCTTTTTAGCATCGCTGAGCACTTCATGGATAAGGTCCCCACTGCCAGACATAACAGTTGGTATCACTCGCACTTTTTTTGCTTTTGCAGCAGCAACAAACGAGGTCCACGGCTCTTCATTGAGCCCGCCCGCGTCATACACCGTGCCGTCGCTCTTAAGCGTTAGCACGAAGGGGCTTATCTCAGTCATCTGAGAGAGGTGTGGGAGCACATCTGCAGTGCCCGTTGCCTCTCGCCAGTACGGTATCCATCCTCCCGCCTCAAGCGCTCCAGTCCACAAGGGGCCAGCGAGCTTGCCTGTCAGCTCACGCGATGAGATCGGTTCGGCAGGCCCAAGCGCTGCTTGAGTCTTGGGACCCACCACACCATACCCACTCCCCGAGCAAGCTATCTTTTTTTCACATTGGAACTTCTTTACAGCCGCGAGTGTCGCAGGCCCGAACGTGCCGGTCGCCGCAGCTGAAAGGTATCCCTTAGCGATGAGCGTTGTTTGTAGTGCAGTAACATCATCACCACTCATACCACGGGTAAGTGTTCGATTTGCAGCTAGTACTGGAGAAGCAAGCACCATTGAGGATACTACTAATGCCGCCCCAAGAAGCCTCGAGAGATTCATAGTCATCACCCTCTAGTATACCGCAGCTAGAGCTCGTCGCGAAGTACCGAGAGCAGGGATGCGGCGCTCCAGGCTTGCACGCGACACGCTTTGCCCCCTTGGGGCGTCGTATATTCAACAAACCCATCTTGTGCAAACCCAAAGAGCTCTATCGGCGTCATGAAGTGTTCATATGCGGTGAGAAGAGCCTCGCGCACCAAGCGCGCCTCGGTGTGCAGCCCTGCACGCCGCAGGCCCTCGACCAGTATTGCCGTGTCATGCGGCCAAATCGATCCATTGTGGTAGCTGACAGGATCATAGCGCTTTGATTGGGTCGAGAGTGTGCGCACACCCGCCTGTGGTACAAACAGGTCTGAAGCGAGCAAGCGGCGCGCCACCCCCTCTACATAGGCAGGGCTAAGCACTCTTGAAAGAGAGCCATCTTGCTCACGATAGGTCGCCCACAGCACGTGCCCCATACTCGAGCGCGGGCTTACCAACAGCCGACCATCCCCCGCAAGACCACAGGCGAGCGCCACGTGCTCGCCACGGGCACCCAAAACAAACGTCTCATTAAACTTTTCCTGCAGTTGCTCTGCGCGATCCTGTGCAAATGCAGCTAGCGATGCGTTATGTCTCGCAAGGAGGCTGCCACCAGCCCGCAGGGCCACATAGGCGTACGCTTGTGCCTCAACAGGTGCCACTGGATACGGTGGCACTTCATCAGACTCCTCAAAAAACAGCGACTCAGTTGAATCCATCCAACTTTGTACGCGCAAACCGCCGGCTATGCGGTCGGGATGAAAACGATAATCAATGAATAGATCGCCATTAATATCACCGTAGGTACAAAGCCACTCCACAGCACCAGTGATCTGGTCTATATGGGTTTCGACAAACAGCATATCTCCCGTAAGGTCTGCATACTGCTGCATAAGCATGAGGTACAGCGGCGTAGCATCAACCGTGTCGTAGTTGCGCATAACCTCATCGGGATAGAGGTACCACGCAGCGCCCTCCATAGTCTTGGCGGTAGCGCTGGTAAGATGCTCGTGTCCACTTGGACGAAATTCGTGAATTATCTTGCCTGGCTCCTCCCCGCTTTCAACCACCAACTCTCTGCCCTGCAGCGCGCTCAGGCTCTCTAAAATTTTGCGCACGAGCGCAAGTAGATATACATCCTTCGTTTTTTCATATACCTCAAGGAGTTTTAAACCAGTAATGAGTGAGTCGCGCCCAAATACCGCACCATAGACCTCGCTGCGCGACGATGCAACAATGCCGCGCTCATCTTCGAGCGATTGAATGCTTGCGTATGCTACCTGCCACAAATCTTCACGCATACGGGTGAGTATACTCACTCAATTTTTGGAGACAAGATTTTTTTGTAGATCTCTTCATACTCAGCAGCCATACGCTCCACGCTAAAGTTCGTGAGTGCGTGCTCGCGGCATGCAGCGCGTGAAATTGTGTCGATCGACTGCACGGCGTCGATCATCCCTTCGATATCCTCGACCACAAAACCCGTCTTCCCTGTTTCAATAAGCTCAGCCACTGCACCACGATTAAACCCAACAACCGGACAACCGCACGCCATCGCCTCAATAATCACAAGCCCAAATGGCTCACGCCACGTCACCGGGTGCAGCAAACAGTCAGCCTTACTCATGAGCCGGTTGCGCTCCTCCTCATCGACCTCGCCTACCCAACGGATGCGGTCGGAGAGGCGTGGTTCAACATACTCACGAAAGTACGCGCGGTCAGTGCTCTCTAGTTTTGCTGCGATAATAAGCGGCTTATCCAATTGCACCGCGACCTCAATTGCCAGGTGTGTACCCTTTTCCATACAAATGCGCCCAACGATCAGTAGATAGCCCTCAGGCTCTTCGCCAAACGGGTAGTTAGCCATAGGCAGCCCATGATGCACCGTGCCCGCATGGTTCATATTTGGCACCGGATAGGCCTGCGACTGCGAGATAGTGACAATGTGCGGCGTACGCAGCGTTTGGAAAATGCGCCGATTGTCCGCAGTAAAAGGCCCGTGCATGGTCATTACGACAGGCGTCGTGGCAATATTAGCCGTTGGCATACTAATGGGCGCCAAGTGGTCGTGGATGATGTCAAAGTCGTCTTGCAGCTCATAGGCAAGCCCAAGGTTCAGCAGTGACCAATTGTTGGTGCCATAAATATCTTTGAAGTGCGCTTCACGTAGAGCACGAGGAAATACCGACTCTAACTTTGCCTTTGTTATTGAGTCGCCACTGGCAAACAAGGTCACCTCGTGGCCACGTTTGATGAACTCTTCAGTAAGTGTGGAGACAATACGTTCAGTACCACCATATTTTTTAGGTGGTACGCGCTCCGCGATGGGAGCAATTTGTGCAATTTTCATTCCCCTATCTAACCAGGGTAATACTGAAGCGCTCGTGGAGAAGAAAAGCCCCGCAGTGTTGCATCTGCCTACCGAAACCCGAGCCAGAGCCACAGTGCAATAAAGCCAAGCACGAGCATAACGCTGGCTACTTGCTGCCAACGTGGCTCTTTGACATGTGTCTTGAAGTCGTCGTTGTTTTTCATCAACGCTGTATAGGCTGAATGGTAACCGCTGTGCCATACGCCGCGACTTCATTCATAGAGGTGCCGATGTCGCCCGTGTCGAAACGCATAGCCAAGACTGCGTTGGCGCCCTTCTCTGCCGCCGCTTGCTTCATACGCTCAATGGCCTCCATACGGCTATCACTCAAGAGCTTGGTGTATCCGCCAATTTCGCCACCGATAATTGATTTCAAAGATGCCCCAATGTTACTTATCAAATTGCGGCTGCGCACCAAGAGACCAAACACCTCACCATGGACCTTCACTACCTCATACCCCGCCACGTCGTTGGTCGTGACTACCAAAATCGATTCATTCATACCAAAATTATATCACTTTTCACCGACCCGTGAGTTTTAAGTTTTTTGCCACCTTCTTTTGAGCGACCCGGGCCAACAAATGTAACACGGCCCACTGCCCTCAAACTGATGCCCTCGGCTACACGTCTTAACCCCCTTGGCTTTCATAGAGACATTGTATCAAAGCATCGCTGCGGTAGTAGTTCGAAAAAAATTAATCAGTCTTTCCTCAGGTTAAACCTGCGGAAGTTGAGTTAACCGAAACGGGCTTTGGAGCGGTCGAGTTCGGTGAGGAAGCGCTTTCGCAGGCGAAAGGTTTTAGGAAATAAAAAAGCCAGCTGTTAGGGACAACTGGCAAACCCATATATTCAGGCGGCCTTTCGGTCGCTTGTGTCTGTTCGAGATACGCTCACTGGACCACTCTCATTGATGAGCGAGATGAGTTCGGCGCAGTGCACGCTTTCGTTTTTCCTGTACCACCGCACCTCGACGCGGATCCAATTGATTCGCTCCGTGGTGACAAAGATGGACATCCGAGCAGCTTCTCTCAACCGTTTCTGCATCCAGTCATAGTATTCATGATTAGGCTGGAACAAGCCGTTGATCTGCTCGCGATTAGACGGCGGGACGGCGATTCCACCCAGCAGCATATTCAAGCTGCCGATGAATCTGAACGCGTCAGCAACCGCTGAAGTTGGATTTTCCTTCTCCATCTCAGCACGCGCATCAGTAGAAATTGAAAGTGCAACGTTCTTTAACACGTGATTCTCCTCTTTGTCTCAAGGTAGGTTCACGAACCTAATGGTGCGGAA
Source organism: Patescibacteria group bacterium (assembly GCA_030916835.1). Lineage (GTDB taxonomy): Bacteria > Patescibacteriota > Minisyncoccia > Phycocordibacterales > SBAW01 > GWA1-54-10. Next base: position 7,972 of record JAUPWA010000035.1, read on the forward strand.
TTGCACCAAGAATATATTATCATTATATATTACTATTGTCAATAGGTGTTACCTATTTAGGGTTCGAGTTAAATTACCCCTGTCTCTTCGCCTTGGAGCGGTCGAGCTCGGTGAGGAAGCGCTTTCGGAGGCGCACACTTTTTGGCGTGATTTCGAGATATTCGTCGTCGGACATGATTTCGAGCCCACGCTCGATGGTGATTTCATATGGAGGGACGAGCATGATAGCCTCGTCCGAGCCCGAGGCGCGCATGTTGGTGAGCTGCTTACCCTTGGTTGGGTTGACGGTCATGTCTTCGCCCTTGCTCGTGTTGCCGATGACCATACCTTCATACACTTCCGTACCCGCGCCGATATAGAGCACTCCACGGTCTTGGAGGTTATAGAGCGAGAAGCCAAGCGCCTTGCCTGCTGCCATAGAGGACATAGCGCCAACCGCGCGCTTTACTATCTCGCCAGCATACGGGCGAAATTCGACGAAGCGTGAGGAGAAGATGCCCTCGCCTTTTGTATCGAGTACGAATTGGCTGCGGTAGCCGAGGAGGCCTCGCGTGGGGCCCTCGAACGTGAGGCGCACCGAGGTGTCGTGCACCGACATATCTTTGATGATGCACTTGCGCAGCCCCAAGCGCTCCATAACCGCACCCTGAAACTCGGTTGGGGTATCAATAACCACCTCTTCGAACGGCTCATGCTTCACGCCATCTATTTCATGGAAAATAACTTGAGGTTGTGACACCTGGAGTTCATACCCTTCGCGGCGCATATTCTCGAGCAACACTGCGATGTGGAGCTCGCCACGGCCAGAGACTTTGTACGCAGTGTCGTCGCTAAAATCGATTTTAAGGCCGACATTGATCTCTAGCTCGCGCTCGAGGCGCTCGCGGATCTGGCGGCCGGTCACGAACTTCCCTTCCTTACCGGCGAACGGCGAATTGTTGACGAGGAAGTTGAGCGTAATAGTTGGTTCATCAATAGCGATTGCGGGGAGCGGCTGCGCCTCTGCAACATCTGCGATAGTCTCGCCGATGAAAATGTCAGGGAGTCCCGCGACGAGCACGATGTCGCCTGCAGATGCCTCAGGGATCTCTATGCGTTGCAGACCTTTGAATGAAAAAATCTTAAGGATTTTGCCCGGGCGCGTCTCGCCCGTGGGCTTAATAACAAATACTGGCTGCCCAACTTTGACGGTGCCTTCGTAGATGCGAGCGACCGCGAGGCGACCGAGGAAGTTGTCGTAGCCAAGGTTAAACGACTGCATGCGCAGCACGGCATCTTGCGAGCCTTCGTGCGAAGCTGGGGGGACGTGCTCAAGGACAGTATCCAAAAGAGGCTTGAGGTCGCCGGTTTTAGCTGCCGCAGCGCCGAGCACCTCATCAACCGTCTTGCCCGCTATACCCTGGCGGCCAATAGCGTAGACAACCGGGAAGTTCGCCTGCTCGTCGTTGCACCCGAGCTCCAAGAAGAGCTCCAAAACCTGCTCCTCGCAGCGCGCTGGGTCGGCAGCTGGCTTATCGATTTTGTTGATGACGACGATAGGCTGGAGCCCGAGCTCGAGCGACTTCTTGAGCACGAAGCGCGTCTGGGGCATGGGGCCCTCTTGAGCGTCGACAATGAGGAGCACCGAGTCTATAGAGCGCAGCACGCGCTCTACCTCGGAGCCGAAGTCGGCGTGGCCGGGGGTGTCGACGATGTTGATCTTCGTATCCTTATATACGAGAGATGCAGGCTTGGAGTAGATGGTGATACCACGCTCGCGCTCGAGGTCGTTGGAGTCCATAGAGACACCCGCCTCGGTAGCGCCGTTTTGGGCAAGCAAAGCATCGGTAAGAGTTGTCTTACCGTGGTCCACGTGCGCGATGATAGCTATGTTTCTAATTTCCATAATAAAAAGCCGCAACCGGCTTATTGGGCCAAGAATACCACGAAAAATAATAAAAGGAAACGCTCTACTGCGAGAGCATTGCAGAGGCTTGCTCTTTGATCATCTTCTCAATTTTACCCTCAAATACGCGCCACAGGAGTGGGAGCTTGGCGTCGACAATGTAGTCGGTGTCGGTGATGCGCACCGTCCCGGTAATTTGCTTACCTTGGGTAGTAAAAGCAAAGGTGAGCATAGAGTTGTTCCACTCCTCTTTATCAATAGTCACCTGCCCTGCCATGTGTGGGCGCGCGTCGATAAGAGCCTTTTTCACCCTCGCCGTAGCGGCGTCCTTATTGGTGCGATGTGGTAGTTCGATATGCATGAAACGAGTTTATCATACTTTTAGTTTTGCATCATCGGCAACGCGCCAGAGGTACCAAGAGGCGACAGAGGCAAAGGGGCGCCAAGGCTTTGCTAGCTGCTCCATCTTTTTTGGAGTTGGGAGTTTGCGCAGCTTATAGAGCGCCTTGAAGCCTTTTTGGATACCCAGATCGCCCACCGGCAGCACGTCGAGCCGCTCGAGGGTCGTAATGAGGAACATGTGCGCCGTCCACTCGCCTATCCCTTTGACTCGCACGAGATGCTCCACGACTTCGTCGTTGCTCATCGCGGGGAGTAGGCGCTCGTCGATGGTGCCGTCGGTGCACTTTTCGGCCAAGTCTTTTATATATGCAGCTTTTTGGCCCGAGAGCCCCGCCGAGCGCAGCGTCTCAATTGAGGTATCGCGCACTGTAAGCGGCGACGGGAACTCCTCGCCTGGGTAGAGCGCAACAAATCGCGCCATAATGGCCGCCGCAGCCTTGCCGGTTACCTGCTGGTAGATAATAGAGCGTACAAGGGATTGAAAAACGCTGCGTGCCTCGCGCTCGGGAGGCCTCCCATACTTCGCG
>JAUPWA010000036.1 GCA_030916835.1 Patescibacteria group bacterium
ATAATTGTAAGCCAAAGCACCACTACTCGCACAATAAACTTTACCCCAACAGCTATAAAGGTGAACGCAAGCATGGCAAGGATGACCGCTACTGCAATGTAGACAAAAGTAAGAGTAATAAGTACGGTCCAAAAGCCAACGTTCTCTTGCTTGGCAAATTGCGAGAATGAGCCACTACCTACGAGCGATTGCACACCGATAACATCCATAATGCCGCGAGTAAGATCCTTCACATTGCCGTTTGAGGTTAGGTGGCTGGCTATATTAGTTACACCAGTACCCACAACCCCCGTGCTATTCTGGGCGCTTTCAGTAAGTGAAGGCGCATCTATCGCATTATAAAACTGCAGCGCTAACAAATTTCCTCCATCAATGACGAGGCGAGTAAAGAAAAAACTAAAATTAATAAGCAGTGCCGCTATGATAATGCCGGCAAGCATCTTCATGGTCCCTTGTGTTTCTGCTTGCAGAATCACCGTAATTGCAAGGTATACAAGCAGGAAGATAAAGATCATGTTGGCAAGATCACGTACTGCCGCCCACGACTGGGTGAGGAAGTATTGTGAATAGGTAACGCTTTGGAGTGAGATCTGTATGGCGGTGTCAAACACAAACGCGCCAATGTAGGCGAAGATACTCATGAGTCCTACAGTGAAGACATACACAACGTTTGAAAAACAAATCGCCCAACTAGATTTCCAGCATGAATCAGAAATCTCACCATTGTTTCCACTGCCAGCGCTGCTACTGGGCTGTCCTGTACTAGATGTGGTCACTGTGCCCCCTTGTCCTGGTGTTGTTGCTCCTGTTGCAGTTGGGCTAATGTTTGGATTATTAGCATCGCTTGTTGCGCGTGCATTTGGTGTTTGCGCCTGTGCTATTGGGACCAGCAACCCCTCTAGTGGGGCAAAAAATACCGTCAGCAGCAACATACTCAGCAGTGACTTGCTGAAGAACGAGAGAGTTTTTGTTACTCGGTTAGAATGCATAGCATTGTTGGAGCCCCGCTGCAGTTTGCTGATTGAGTGTGTTGAGTTGTGCTTGGAGGCTTGTCCTGTTTTGTTGAGCGTTAGTCACATCATTTTGAGTATATATCTGCCCACGTCCCTTTGCAGATTGGTATTGGCTGGTCACTGTGTCTGTGTCATCGGTTGATGCTGCTGAGAGCGCTGCACTTTGAAGTTGCTCAAGGGTTGAGATGGAGTTGTTTGCGGAGAGTATGTTTTCATTCAGACCTGCCACCCGCTCTTCGAGCGAGGCAATAGTGCTTGATGCTGCCTGCGCGTTAGTAAGTGCGACTGTTTGTTGGTTGAGTGTGCTGGTCGAAATGATGGTGCTTGAGACAGACTGATTTGCTGCGGTATTCCAACAATTGTAAAGATCGTTGAGTTGAGACTGTGAGGTCTGAATATCAGTGATACTCCCCTGCTGGATGCCCGCATAGTTTTGTGCCATGATGGTATTTTCTTGCATTTGGACAATGAGATTCTGCGATCCTGTTTGGGCTGCCAGTTGGTCTGCGGTATAGAAGTTACTTGCATATCCCTCTGTACCACTGAGTGTTGAGAGGCCGCTCTGCAGTGTGCGTGTTACGAGCTGGGTGATGAGTGCACTAATAATTTCATCGAAACTTTTTGCCATGTCCAGTTCGGTAAAGGTGCTATTTTGAGTAGCCCCCAAACTTTGTGCAATAACGTGGCCGGGCGTGGTATCTTGCAGATCACATATTTCATACTGTGTAGCGCCGCCGTTCCCGCCCGACAGCTCTCTAACTGAGCGATAGGCACTCTCGTCGGCTCGGGTGCTGCTGGTGGTGCAGCGCGTCTTCTTTTTAAAGTCTAAGAATCCGTTACCCTGCAACAGTTGCCTATTTTGTTCATTGATGTTTGCTGTTATGGCGGCGCTCATGCCAAGTGAGCCATATGCATATGCGCCGTATGGGTTGTTGGTGGGCACGGTAGTAAACGCAAGGAATCCTTGCCATCCTCCTGCAGAGAAATTACCGTTCATAAAGCCATTTATATTTCCTATGACTTGTGAGAGCTTACAGGAGTTGGCATTTCTGTTTGCATAACTCTGTGCCACCGCAATGCGTATTTGAAGTTGGAAGGGGCTGCAAAGGAACGAGAGTGCGCTCCCGCGGATATAGTTACCAGCTGCTTGGTCGGCAAGGTTAGCAAAAAAAGTATTTGGATTCGTTACGAATGCTGGCGATCCATTAAACCCATTATTGATCCAGTTCACTACGCTATTGGTTATTTGGTTGAGCACCATCTTGGCGACGTTACGGGTGAGGCAGCTCATGAAAGTGTTGGTCGAAAAATTTGAGAGATCCCCACCCTTAAGAGCACCCAAAATACCACCAATAGCACCCGCTGCGGCACCCTGAGCAGTATAATTACCCAAGTCGAGGCTCATGACTGAGATAGCAGCGGTACTGCCAACAACAGGTCCTGCTGTGCCGGCAACTGCCCCCACAGCGGTCGCGGATCCCGCGGCTGCGCCCCCTGCAGTGGAACTTAAGTGAAATAGTTGCGCCGCACCGCACGTTGCAGCGCCAACGAGCCCTGCAGCAGCGAGGCCCGTCAGTGCGCCCCCTGCTCCAGAACCTCCACCTCCTGAGCCAAGGTTCCCGCCTATGTTTGGCAAAATACCGCCACTCCCCGACGGGTTGGAGCCGTTGATTTGGGTGATGGGAGTTGGGTTAAATAGGCTGCCACCGCCCTGGATGAGCCAATCGACTCCCCCAGTATTACTATTTCCCAAGACACTATCTGTGGTGGTTGCGGGTATATACACATAGCCCCCGTTGGTGGTGGTACCAAAACCTCCACCTCCTCCGTATGGGTTGCTGCTGGTCCCTGTTGAACCATAGGGATTGTTGGTGGTTGTTCCTGATCCATAGGTTAGTGTGCCGTTTCCTCCTGTGCCATAAGGCGCCAACTCAATGGTGTATAAGGTTGTGGTGCCAGTGCCAACGGGCACCGCGAGATAATTACTCGTGACGTTGTCTATGGTGATGACATAGTTGCCCGCGCCCAGTATCCCAGCGCCATCAAGAGGGTCAACCACATACGTACCACTACCAGCGGGAGTAATGGCATAATTCCCAACCTGCTGCCCATTTACTCCCTGAACAACATACTTGCCTGAAGGTATATTCTTTGCTGGTTGTCCAGTACCAATAACAGGCGAGCCGATATTGGTTGGGGTTGTTGAGCTGTTGCCGCTGGGGTTTTTGTTGGGCGAAGTACCAAACGAACCAGTGCCCTGAGAGGGGGTGGTTTGCGCGCGATTAAGGAACCACCACCATCCAAAACCGATAAGCATAGCCACCACAAGGCCGGCGACTATAGTGATGATGATTTGTTTGTTCATGCTACTGCGCGGACAGAAGCACAGCCCATGCTGCGCCTGGTTCGTCCTTCTTAAAAAGTATACCGTTTTTATTGAATGCTTGGGCTATGTTTATGAACACTCTGAAGGTTTCTTGTGTGAGCGATTGGTACAACTGGAGTCCGGTTGAGCCACGAACTGTGTCGGTAAGCATATCGCCCATAAGATCATAGGTGTTGGCGATCTTTTGAAAATTATTCACCAGCTGGAGATGAAAAGGGGCTAGTGTACGAGGGACGCGTACCGCAAGGAGTTGTGTTGCTATACTTTGGTAACGGCTTTGTATGGCGGATAAGTTTTTTAAGTGGCTCTGGTCTTGGGATGCGGAGGCATTATCAAGAGCTACCATGGTTGCTGCATACTCATTTTCCTTATTACGCATCAATAGTGTTGCCAGCGCGTTACCGTACTCACGTTGTGAGGAGGCAGAATCCTCGACGATATGCAGATCTGCCTGAGAAAACGACCCTTGTACCTGCTCTTTTTTAATTTGTGCGGCTGCCTGGGCAACAATTTGGTCTTGGGTAGGAATGTCATTGCCCAATCCTTGTGATTTTGCTGCCCCAAGGTTGACAAACAAGGTTCGCGCGACGGTGTCGGTGAGTGTGCTGCCTTGTGCTGCAGCAAGCTGCTTCGATAGAGTTTCGCTATCAGGGGTTTGCGGAGCCGTTATTCCTGACTGGCCCTGAATAGTAGCAAGACTCACTTGCCAATCCCCTTGCCCGGTCGAGGCTGTAGGATTGTGCGGTATTGTTGCAGAATTAAGAAAGACTTGTTTTGGCGCGGTGAGAGTTTGAGCGCCATAGACTAGCCCACAGGCAAGAAACACTGATGAGAATAGCAATATAAACTGGCCGCTGGGCAGATAGGGGCGAAGGCTCATATACTACAGTATACCGTTTTTTACCGGTATACTACGAACATGACGGCCTTGATACAGATGCTGTGTACGTATGTGTTAGTGATTTGCCAGGCTCTGACAGCTCCCTTTGCTTTCTTGGGCCACTCTGCACAACTGGCTGCGGTGTTGTATACACAAAAAACCCAAACAACCGCGCTTGAAGGAGGTTTCTACAACCTGTACTCCCCCTCGGAAGATCTCACACTAATGAGTGGTGTGACAGACTCTGCTGGAAATCCGCACTTATACAAACACAATCTGGAAAATTTTAGAGAATTCAGCGTTCTGTCGTTAGGAAATACCGAAACGTACTACAGCGACCCGTCTGTGGTCACGCTTCTTGACCAATACTCTACAAAATATCTTTATTTTACAAGAGTTTCTGCTCCGGATGCTGCTTCGAGTACCTTGGCGAGGCTTAATAATCATATTGGAGTTGCTGTTAGTGCTGATGGAGGGGTTTCTTGGGAGGATAAGGGCACGCTTATTGGTCAGGCAAATGGGATAGATGCTCGAGGAGCGTGGTCACCAGGGGCGGTGCTCACAAAGGATGGCCAACTATGGGTATATTTCAGCACCAACTATCCAGGAGATATCACGGTGTATCGTGCACTTTTGGACCAAAGCGGTACCAATGTGATAGCCACCGAGCACGTATATCTCATCGATGAAAAGACACCCAAAGCACTTACTGGATTTGATGTTTCTGTGTCACTTGCTGGTGATGGGTACCAAATGGTTATTAACAAAGATTTTTCTTCCATATACCGGTATATCAGTAATGACGGGATACATTGGTATACAGACCCCCAAACGAATAATCCTATTGTCACAGCACAGAGTGGTTCGCTGGTGCGCGGAGCGATACAAAAAAATAACACCATATACTTTTCTGGCGGCTCTGTTGAAAAGGGTGTATTTAACACGCTTAATAGTGTCGATATGGCCAGCTTGTCTACACAGGCAAGCTTTTCGAATGTTGATGCACAGCAGCAGCTTGGATTTCAGACTGGGCCATCAAGCAGTTCAAACTCTAATGCTGGAGATTCAAGCAGCATGACCGTCATGGTTGGAGTTATGGGAATTGCGGCTGTTGCGGGGCTAACGTACCTAATAGGAGGAGCCGCTACTGCGGGGACAGCTGCAGTGGCGACTGGGGCCGCCACTGCAGCTGCAAACACCACAGGTTTTTCTTTTGGTGGGCGAATAGGTATGGTGGTTCCTTGTGTTAGCGCTCTTGGGCCATCTGTTTGGGTGCAGCTTGCGGTGCCTGCAAGTTTACTTTTGCCACCTTATTCGTATATATGGACACCTGCTACTATGGTTGGTTTTCCGCCAAAACCACCCTCTATCCCCCCGTCGCACCCAGGACAGGAAATAAAAGGACGGTTTGATATCCCTTATGTGTGTTTTACCTACAGTGTTCCACCCATACCGCTCTATGGGTTGCGTATGCAAACGGAACAAGTGAGTGCTATATAGAAAATAATTGCAACCACTTTTGCAGCGGTACATCCTCTGCGCGAGCGTTTTCAGGAATGTTGGCCTTTTGAAGAGTTTCAGCTGACTTTTCTCCCAAAACATCCTCCAAATTGCGCCGCAAAAGCTTACGTTTTTGAGCAAATCCAGCGTGGATAAGGTCAAAAAAACGTTGCTCCTCATCACTATTTTTAAAATTCGCTCGTGATATGCTCTCCACTCGTAGAATTGCGGAGTCGACGTTTGGCGCTGGAGAGAATGCTCCACGCGGTACAGTCTTGATATACTGCGGCTCGCCATACACTTTGACCGAGAGTGAGAGCAGACTTTCTTTTTTGGAGCGCGCAATACGCTCTGCCACCTCCTTTTGGATAAGAAAAATAAGACTTTTTGGCTGATGCTGGGCCGAGAGGAAGGAGCGAAGCAGAGCGCCGGTAATGTAGTACGGGATGTTACCAACCACTTTGTAGTCTTTGTTTCGAAGCTTTTGTGGGAGTCCAAACTCAAGTGCGTCCCCCTCAACTATCTGCAATTGCCCGGTTTTGGTCTCCTTTGCGAACGTTTCAGAAAGAATTGGTATAAGACGACTATCTTTCTCAACTGCAACAACACGCGCTCCTCGGGCTAAAAGTTCGCGTGTAAGAACTCCCTCCCCCGGCCCTATCTCGACCACCAACTCGTCAGGAGTGATCTCTACCACATCAGCAATAGTACGCACATACGCAGGTGAGGTGAGAAAATGCTGGCCAAGCGACTTTTTCTTATACATAGCCTGACTTTAGTCGAGATAGATTGTTTTTCCAAGCCGCTCTGGTGCTTCAAGATCGATAAGTTCTCCTGGTATGTCGGATAAGAAGGATGAGGGGAGTGTTGCGGTTTTTGCACCAAAAATGGTTCGATATGAGGCGTAGCACAGATACAGCTTTTTTTGTGCGCGAGTTATGGCCACGTACATGAGCCGGCGCTCCTCCTCTTTGTCAGCATCAGCCTCTCCTTCGCGCTGGTATGGAAAGAGTCCTTCTTCAAGACCGGTAACAAAGACCGCTTTGAACTCCAATCCTTTTGATGCATGCACGGTCATGAGTCGCACCGCGTTGGCATCGTCTTTGAGCTCATCTTGGTCGCTGGCAAGCGCGGCGCTTTCCAAAAACGCGTCAAGCCCTGCATGGAGAGAAATATCTGTCACTTGAGGATAGTCGTCATAGCGAGCAGCAAGCGACACCAATTCTTTTATGTTCTCAAGCCGTTCAGCGCCCTCAAGCTTGTCCTCCTTAAAGGCCCGCTCCATGCCGGTCTCGGTCACCACAAAGTGCATCAACTCAGAAGGGCGCAGTTTTTCTACCGCTGCAGCAATATTTTTAAGCAGTGTGCGCAACTCAACAACCTTCTCTCGTACCTTTCCCGTGAGGCTTGCTTCTTGTCCCGCAAGAATTTTTAACAATGTTACTTTGCCAATACCGCGCGGCGGCGTATTGGCGATACGTCCTAAATCAGCAGTCGTACCTAGTATCGCTGCACGTACAAACGAGAGCGCATCCTTTACCTCTTTGCGCTCAAAAAAGCGGGTACCTAATACTTGGTATGTAATGTCAGCACGCAGCAGGGCTTCTTCAACTGCGCGTGATTGAAAGTTTGCACGATACAAGACGGCGAAGTCGCGCGGCTGCATGCCTTCTGCTAGGCCCTCTCGCACAATGCGCGCGACAAAGTTTGCCTCATCTAGCTCGTCAAACGCTTGATAGAGTTTGAGGTTTTCACCATCAGCGTTTTTAGTAAAAAGGTTTTTATCGGGACGATACGCGTTCTTTGCTATAACATCGTTTGCTGCTTGGAGTATCGCTTTGGTTGAGCGGTAATTTTCTTCGAGCATAACTATCTTTGCGCCAGGGAAGGTGCGTTCAAAGGACATAATGTTTTTTATTTCTGCACCACGCCACCCGTATATGGTTTGGTCGACATCGCCCACGGCACACACATGTTTCTCAGGCCCCACTAAAAGCTCTAGTAGGCGCGCTTGCACATAGTTGGTGTCTTGATATTCGTCAACGTGTACATATGTCCAACGCGCTTGATAGTGCCGGCGTACCGCCTCATTGTCGCGCAAGAGGAGCATGGCCCGCAGCAATAGATCGTCAAAATCGAGCGCACCGTCTTTACGCAGAGCCTCTTCGTAGAGCGCCCATGCTTTAGCAACCACATCCTCCCGGTAGTTGCGTGCGCCTGCGGCAAAATCGCTAAGCGTCATGCCCTGCCCTTTTGTCTTTGAGACCAGGGAGAGTGCTGCGCGGGGCTCCATGCTCTCATCAAAATGTTTTAGAGCTGACTTCATCTCACGCAGAGAGTCTGCACGATCATATATGGTTGGGGTGCGCTTAAAACCCAAAAGCGCAGCATTCTCTTTAATAATAAGGAGACCAAGCGAGTGAAAGGTGGACACAAAAGGAGCGTGTGAAGAAAATCGGTAGCGCGACGCACCTCCCGCAGAGACGTGCGTCAAAGGACGGTCTCCATCGCCAAGCACCCTTGCCTCGCTTAGGAGGTTGATGACGCGTTCACGCATTTCACTCGCTGCCTTATTCGTAAACGTGATAGCAAGAATATGCTCTGGTGCTGTGCCGCGGCGCACGATCTCTAAAATGCGATGCGCGATAACGCGCGTTTTTCCGGCGCCTGCCCCAGCAAGCACCAACAAAGGTCCTGTAGTAGTTTCAACCGCTTCGCGCTGAGCAGGATTAAGTTTGTCCAAGTGTGACACCTCTACACCCTACCGCATTTTTGCAAAAAGCGCCTAAACTATGCTATCCACAACACCATCTTGGCAAGATTGACGCACCCCACAGCGGGCGTATCATTAGCTCATACGGATGAATGGATGGTGAATGAGGCTCATACAGAGTCTCGTTTAATCAAAACGGCTGCCACACCCTCACCTACTTTGTCTTCATCGCCCCATAGAGACCCTTGGTCACGAAATAGCCGTGGGAAGGTCAAAAAAGTGTTGTTTTTAGGACTTGCTGTAAGCGGGAGCCTTTCTTTGTTGTCAGCCCCTAATGCCGCTTCAGCAAACTTTCTTACATCCCTCTTACAAAAGACGGCGCCGGTAAATACTTCCGATACGTCCTACAACTCGCAGACTGTGCCGCTTCTTGCGGCGGCAGCAAGTATAGATCCTTCGGCGACGCCAAGTGAAGTGCCGATAGTTAACGGTGAGGCGCTGGAGTCGCAAGATAACCCGCTTCGCCCTGGAGACACTGCTACTCCACTAACGAACCCTCAAATTAGTGTCTACAAGGTCCGCGCTGGCGACACGCTCTCGAGTATTGCAAAGATGTTTGGTGTCGACACTAATACGATTGTTGGTGCAAATAATATTAAAAATAGAGTCATTCATCCTGGTGAGGAGCTCATCATCCTCCCTATCACGGGCATTCGCCACACGGTGTTAAAGGGCGAGACTCTTGCAGGTCTTGAGAAAACATACCACTCAAACGCGCACGATATAGCACTGTATAACAACCTCTCTGACGACGCGACACTTGTGCCTGGTGTGTCTATTATTATTCCGAACGCTGAAGTGCCTGCTCCTGCACCAGCAAAAACTGTCACAAAATCAAAGAGCTCAAGCACTACGAAGGTAACGAAGACAAAAGGATTCAAACCTGCTCCTCTGCGCAATGCGGGTGGACCTGAGTATGATGGCTACTACGACTGGCCAGTTGGGGGCGGCATAATCACACAGTCGCTGCACGGCTATAATGGTGTGGATATTGGTGCGCCGACCGGCACTGACATGTATGCCTCTGCGGCCGGTACCGTTATTGTTGCAAAGAGCAACGGCGCATGGAACGGTGGGTATGGCAACTACATCGTTATACAACACAACAATGGTACACAAACGCTCTATGCGCATGCGAGCGCGGTCCTCGTCTCTCCCGGCGATTCGGTTTCGCAAGGAGAGTTAATAGGCAGGGTTGGTCGCACAGGTGAGTCTACTGGTCCACATCTCCACTTTGAAATCCGTGGCGCCACAAACCCATTTGGCGCACTACCTGTTGGGAGTGGAAACTAGTCATATACACAAAAAAGTCCCGCGCTCGCGGGACTTTTTGTTTGAAAGATATAGATTAGTTGGCGCTCGGGAACTGTACTTGTGCCTGTTGCACCACGACCGTATCAACAAGCCCGCGCAACATTGCTTTGGCGCTCAGCTCATAGGCGTCTGTGAATTCTTGTATTGAACCTGCAGGATAATTACCATACTGACTCTTTGCAACACGTGTTTGCAGCTCATAGCACGTGCTGACGCTCGGGACAAAGAGTCGATATACACGACCACTCGCGGTGTGCCCTGCCGCCCCATCGCTCACGCTAAACATTGCTGTGTCGTAGGTGTCCTTAGAGGTATACAACACCGGCTCTGGAATTTTCGTATATCCTGTGGGAGGTGTTTCGAGACAGGTTTTCTTGGTGGTAAGTTTTGCGAGTTTGGTAATGGAGAGACCCGCGCTTTCGAAGTTGGTTCCTTTGAACGCGTCGCCGTTGTAGTAGATGCAGTACAAAAAGTTGTCATCACAGGGCGGGATATAACTCTTCACCGTTATCTGATCTTTTGTCGTAGCAAAACCAAAACTCTCCGGAACAAAAATAGTGAGCACTCCGTCTGACTGCGATGTGATCTTGGTGGTTGGTGGAGCCACCTGAGGGGTTTGCGATGTTGTTTGTTGCGTTGGGCGGCCACCAAAGAATGAACGAAGTGTGTTGCTGGAGTACCAAGCCGCCGCACCACACAAACCAATAACAAGCACGATGCCGATAATAATTGAAGTCAGTTTGAGATGATCTTTCATATGCTCTTAATCATACCAGATGTGAAGTGTGGTGCTTGGTGGCTGTGTGCTCTGCCTTTGTCAGTATTTTTTCAGCACCTCCAATAATGCGAGTAAGTGCTGACTCGTTCATTTCTTGTGTCATATTTCTATTGTACTACTGAGATGCTCAGCACAATATCTACGAGCTTCTATCCATGAATGCAGAGTCACCACCAATTCTTTGTTGTCAGCAACAAATTTCTCAAGTCGCGGTTTTGCTACAAACTCTCGCCTAATAATCTGATAGAAAAAACTAAGTTCGTGCCACCACGTAAGTTCTGGGTGGCGATCTTTTGGATGTACGATGCGTTTTGTGTGATTCCATAGTCGCAACCAAAGTGGAAGTTTTAGATACAAGACCACATCAGCATACTCATAAATTTCAGGAACAAGACTTGCGAACCCGTCTGATACCCACGAATTTTTTTCATGAGCATCAAGTACATATGTGCGAAAAGTTTTGCGCACTGCATCAGCAAAGTCCTCGGTTGCTTGTCTGTGTGTGACCGCGAGTCCGCCCGCCTCCAACCAAAAACGATCGTTGTGAATGTGTGGTATTGAAAGTTTTTCACTCAACTTTTTTGCGAGTGTTGTTTTGCCGCTTCCTGGCATGCCGATAATACTGATGCGCATGTACCGACTATAAAACGTTTCAGGGCTTTGTGAAACAACAACAAAAGCTTTTACGTGATTGCCTGAGAAACGCTTGTAATTACTATGTTTTTCGCTCGCGGTACTGAAGTGCTTCAAGCACGTGAGACTCGTTGATACTCTCGGCCTCGTCGAGGTCGGCGATGGTTCGCGCGACTTTTATGACGCGGTGAAACGCGCGTGGTGAGAGATTAAGTCGAGTGCCTGCGCGCTCAAGCGTTGCGCGTACATTTGTTGACAGTGGTACCAGCTCTTCAATTTCGCGCGGCGAAAGTTCAGCGTTCACTCTCCCCTCTTTTCCAAAACGTGTTGTTTGGATGTTGCGCGCTCGCAACACTTTTTGTCTCGCTTCTTGTGTCTCGCTGCCACGCACAACTTTTTTACCAAGCTCGCCTAACTCAACCGGTCCCATTGTCATCCATAGGTCGATACGATCTGCGATAGGCCCTGAAATTTTTTTGCGATAGCGCTCGAGCGCGTTTGGTGTACAAGTGCAGGCAATGTCTGGATGGCCAAAATTGCCGCACGGGCATGGGTTCATTGCAACCACCAGTGTGATGCGTGCAGGAAACAGCGCGGTGCCCTTTGAACGCGCTACCGCGATAACACGGTCTTCGAGCGGTTGGCGCAGCGCTTCAATCACACGCCTATCAAATTCAGGAAACTCATCAAGAAACAACACGCCTCTGTGTGCGAGGGTTACTTCACCTGGTCGCGGATTAGCGCCACCACCAACAAGCGACACATATGATGCGGTGTGGTGTGGCGAGCGAAAGGGTGGCATTGTCATGATGTCGCCGCGCAGTGTTCCAGCAACCGAGTGTATGCTATTTACTTCGAGCACTTCATCAAATGATAGTGGTGGGAGTATTGATGAGACTGCTCGCGCGAGCATTGTCTTGCCGGTGCCTGGCGGCCCCGAGAGTCCAAGATTATGTCCGCCCGCAGCAGCAATAATCGCTGCTCGTTTTGCTGATTCTTGTCCGCGGATATCTTCAAACACAAACGGTGTTTCGTATGCGCTTGGTTTGAGCTCGGTGGTTGGGGTGAGTGTTAGTGTGCGTGGTTCAGATTTTTCATCACGCGAGCGTTTTGTGTTTATGTGCTCAATCACTTCTTTCAAATATTCTGCCCCATACACTGCGATGTTGGGTACCAGCGCTGCCTCGCGCATATTGTCTTTCGGCACGAACACGTTTTTTATGCCGCGCCGCTTTGCTTGAGCGACGAGTGGTAAGATGCCGCGCACTGCTCGCAGTTGCCCATCAAGCGACAACTCTCCTATGAACACACTGTCGTCAGTAGCGAAGCGAATATCATCGGCGGCGAGTAAGTACGAAAGCGCTATAGGTAAATCAAAAGCCGGCCCTTCTTTGTGAACATCGGCCGGCGCTAGTGAAATGATTATTTTTTGATTGCGACTTTTGGGAGATTCAAAGCCCGCATGTTTGATCGCTGCCGCTACCCGGTCGCGCGATTCTTCAACCGCCTTGTCGGGCAGCCCGACGATAGAGAAGGAGTGCAACCCACGCGAAAGGTCAGTCTCGACCGACACCAAGTACGGTGTCAGCATCGATGTTTGCGCGCCCCATACACGGGCATACTGCATGCCGGCACTGTACCAAAATTGTTTTGCCCGACAAGTTGACACTACTCTGGCTGTGTTCGCTAACGAAAACCGCTCCAGTGTGTGGAGCGGTTGTTCTTATTGCCTATGTATTACTCGGGCAATTCGCTTTCTTTGTCTATATGCTCTTTGCAGGTGCGGGCTGAAGGGTTTACTTCCAAACGGTCCTCCTCAATTTCTTCACCACCGATTTCGCAAATGCCATACGTGCCTTCTTCAAAGTGAGCGAGTGCACGCTCGACGTTTTGTAGCTGCACCTCAAAAGCCTTGCGCTCGCCGTCGCGCTCCTCAAAATCTTCTACGCGGTCTGCAAGTTCATCGGGCTCAGTCGCGGTCTCATCAATGTCGCCCGCAGCGGTATCCCACTCCCCTGTCTCTTCATCCTCAACCCCAAGGTCGCGCAGCTCGTGCTCGAGGCGCGCGTACTCTGCTTGTAATTTTTGTTTAAAATACTCGAGCTTGTCTTTGTCCATGAGTGCATCATACCCGCCTCGGGTGCAGCATGCAATATTACTGTGGCAGCGTGAGGATGGGTGCCGTCTTTTGGCGCGAAAGCACCTCGTCTATGGTGCCAGGATTGGTAGTGATGAGGATGGTAGAGCGATTAACAAAGGTCCACAAAAAGACTATGCTACCTGCGCTGTTTGTGACCACGCGGGTGTCGTGGTTGTGTACTATCGAATCCGCAAAGCTACTGGAAAGTATCTGTGGAGCCGTTTGTGTCTGCGAGGAGTTTGCGTTTACTGGGGCATAGTTAAACAAAGGAGCAAGATCTTGCTGCATTGTTTTTTCCCACGCGAGCATGCCAGCGTACCCTTGCTCATAGGAGTCAACACTGAGGAGTATAAAAGGCTGATTGACGTCATAGGAGTGCACGCCGATGAGGTACTGGGTACCAAGAGTGCGCAGTAAGGATGCGGGCATGCGAGGTGTTGTGGCGGCAAAAAATGGTTGTGCTGCTATAGAGGTGGTGCCTGTGGTTATAGCAAGTTGCGCAATGAGTCCAAGCGAGAGCTGCACAGTGTTTTTTGTTGTAGTGAGCGACTGGAGTATATCCGCACTCGACTCGTTTGGCAGTATGGTAAGTGGCACGACTTCATCTACTGCTATAAACGGCGCGGATGGGTTTTCTGCGGCGGGTAAGGTGCGTTGTGTGTAGTAGGTATACGCCAGAGCACCGCCAGCGCCCACCAACAAAAGGAGGCCAACACACACCAAAACAACTTTGACTCCCGTTGATGTGCCGCTCTTCACCACAATAGGCTTTTCCTCCTCAGCGCGACGAGTTGCCTCAGCGGCCATAACCTGTACCGCCGAAACTTTATTGTCCTTCACATACTCACCTACGTCAGTATTGAAGGTTTGAATGGGTGGTACTGCCGATTGTGGTTTGGGTGTCGGCATGGGCGGAGCCTTGACCTTTGGTAGCGTGGCCTGTTCCTCTTGCGCCACAAGTTTATCCGCGCTCGCGCGCATTGCGTTAAGTGGAGAGTGAACCTCTTTTTGAGGTAACACAACACTTTTTGGCTCTACTGGAGCTGGAGGTGTTTGTGGGGGTGGTGGTGCAGTAGGCGCCTTGGTACTCATCTGAATGAGTGGCGCGGCAAGCTCGCCTTTTTTGCCCCGCAGCGCTTCTGCTGCAGCCAAATCTTTTTTTGAGAGCTCCTTGCTTTGCAAGACTTTTTCAATATCGGTTTGAAATGTCTGCAGTGGCTGTACGAGATTATTCTCCTGTGGCGATATGTCGTTTTGTTTCTCTTGCTCCATTGGTTTGTGGCTCTAGACCTTTTCGTGTGGCGAACTCAGGGTCGGCAGCCTTAATGGAGAGATTGAGCCGCCCTTTTTCGTCGATCTCCTTTATCATAACGCGTACTTTGTCACCTATCGCAACTGCGTCACCAATTTTGTTGATGCGAAATGGTGCCACCTCAGAGACGTGCACCAAACCCTCGGCGTCTTTCCCGGGGCCGATTTTTACAAACGCGCCAAAGTCCATGAGTCGAGTCACCTCACCCTCGTACACTTCGCCAGCCGCGTACTCCTTCACCAGTCCTTCTATCATTGTTTTTGCCACAGAAGCGCTGCCGTTTTTGCCGGTGATAAAGATGGAGCCATCATCCTCGATGGTGATATCATCCACCTTGCTTGTTTCGCGGATACCGTTAATTGTCTTCCCTCCCCCGCCAATAACAAGACCAATTTGGTCGGGGCGCACACGCATGGTGAGTATCTCTGGAGCGCGTGCGTTAATCTTCTCACGCGGCGCTGCGATACTGCTCGTAATGGTTTCAAGTATGTGCAATCGCGCAGCCCGGGCTCCCTCGAGCGCCTCAATAAGTATCGGCACTGGCACGCCATCAAGCTTAATATCCATCTGAATAGCGGTGATACCGTGTTTGGTACCAGCCACCTTAAAGTCCATGTCGCCAAACTCATCCTCAGGACCTTGGATGTCGGTGAGTACTTTGTAGCGACCGTCGCCATGCATTGAGAGCATGAGACCCATAGCAATGCCAGCAACCGGTGAGGTGATAGGCACACCACCATCCATGAGTGCGAGCGTTGATGCGCACACCGATCCCATCGATGTTGAGCCATTTGAGGCCAAACACTCCGACACGAGGCGGATAGTGTACGGGAATTGTTCTATCGGAGGAATAACCGCGGCAAGCGCTTTTTCTGCGAGTGCGCCGTGCCCGATCATGCGTCGGTTAAGTCCGCCCATGCGGCCAGTCTCACCCGCAGAGTACGGAGGAAAGTTGTAGTGGTGCATGAATCGGCGCTTCACATCATGCTCTTCCATGGTGTCGACTACTTGTGCGTCACCAGGGCCGCCAAGGGTGAGTGCGGTGAAGACGTGTGTGCCACCACGATAGAAGATGCCTGAGCCGTGGAGTATTGGCGAGACGCCTCCTGCTTTAGCAAACAGTGGGCGCACCTCATCACAGCGGCGGTGGTCTGCGCGCTTACCTTCAAGTGCGCCATCGTGGATAACCTCGTCTACCTTGTCTTCGAGAAAACGCTTCGCCATCCCTGGAGTAATGACAGCGGGTGAGGCGGTAGGTGTCACCGCCTCACTTTTAATGAGCAGGTCGACGCTCTTTTTCCAAAGATCCTGCACCTCATGGATAGCGTCTTTGTTTGGTTTGCCGCAAAAGACCGCCGCCTTGAGTTTTTCTGCAAACTCCTCTTCATACAGTTTAGTGAGTGCCTCAGGAATGGCTGGCTTCTGTGCCGAGGGCTTCTCCTTCCCTATCTCCTTTATAATTTCCTGTTGCCATGCGAGGATGGTGTCGTGCTGTGCTACTGCGAGCTTAAACCCCGCAGCTACCTCATCCTCTCCTGCTTCCTTAGCAGCAACCTCGATCATATTAATAGTAGAGTCTTTACCACACGCGAGAATATCGAGCGCTGCGCCTTCGCGCTGTGCGTAGGTTGGATTTACAATAAAATCTGATCCAGCAGAACTTTTTGCGATACGAATCGCAGCTACTGGGCCACCCCACGGGATGTTTGAGGTAGCGAGTGCAAGCGACGCTGCGTTGACCGCAAGCATGTCGGGGTCGTTTTCATCGAGCGAAAGCACAGTAATGATCACCTGTACCTCGTTGCGGATATGCTGCGGGAAGAGTGGTCTGATGGTGCGATCAACGACGCGACCGGAGAGTATCGCCTGCTCAGAGGGTCGTCCTTCGCGGCGCACAAAGCGCGAGCCGCCAATAGTGCCCGCTGCATAGAAGCGCTCTTCATAGTCGACCGTAAGTGGAAAGTAGTCGATATCGTCTCGAGTGCGGCTGGACATAACAGCGGTTGCGAGCACTGCGGTATTGCCGTAGCGCAAAATAACTGAGCCGTTGGCATTTTCAGCAAGGTCAGTAAACTCAGCGGTCATCTCCTTACCACCAATCTCAGTACTAAATGTTCTGGTTTGCATGTGCTATATGTGGCAAACCTCCAGATTTCAGTATCGAAGCGCTACTGGCTTGAAATACTGCCTATCCAGGGGCCTGCTCTTTTCTTACACTACTAATACTTGAAACGATAACAGAAAAAAGGCCTCGCGCCCAGCGAGACCTTTTTCTATACGTGAAAATTATTTTTCCTCTTCCTCGCTGGCGGTGTTTTCGTCGGCTTCGGAGTCGTCATACACCTCAGTGCCAACGTCTACCCCCTCATCGGGGTCGCCCGCTGCAAATCCTGGGATATAGCTGCGCACACCACCTGCACCGCGGTACCCGATAAGAAACGCACGCGGATTTTCGCAGATATCAGTAAAGTCATCGGCAACTTCACGTAGCTGGCCCGAGGATGATTTACCAAAGGCGATAACCTCGGCTTGGCAACCACGCCCCTTGAGGTACTCAAGGAGGGGTACAAAGTCGCCATCACCGGTTGCGATAACGACCGCATCGAGCTTTTCAGCCATGGTAATAGCGTCAATTGCCATACCAATGTCCCAGTCGGCTTTTTTAGCACCGCCTGCAAAAATACGAATATCTTTTACTTTGGTTTCGATGCCAATTTTGTTAAGTGCATCAAAAAAGCCCTTCTCCTCTTCACTCTCAGTGCGAATGACGTAGGCGACACAGCGCACGAGTACGCGCCCTGCGAGCGCCTCTTTCATGACGGCGCCAAAGTTTACTTTTGATTTATAAAGGTTTTTCGCACTATGATAAAGATTTTGCGTGTCTATAAAAATGCCGACACGCTGGCTTTTATGTTTGATGATAGCCATGAAAATGGGTACAGAATTACAAATAACGGGGAGCTACACCCTAGTATATACGCACAACCCTAAGTTTCGGGTTTACACGCTGTGCAAAAAGATGAAGTAATCAGCTAATTACTTCTTGAGACCAAGTTTCTTTATAACAGTTGAGTAGCGCTTAGGCGCAGACTTCTCAAGGTATTTCAAATGGGCACGACGGTCAGCAACCATCTGCAAAAGGCCGCGGCGGCTGTGCTTGTCCTTGGCGTTTTTCTTCAAATGAGAGGTCAAATCATCAATACGCTTGCTGAGGATAGCAATTTGCACCTCAGGCGAGCCGGTATCAGTGCCGTGCATGGACACTTCCTTTATGACTTTCTCCTTTTTCTTCTTCGTAAGCATGTGAGTCAGATGATAGCACACCCCAGCAATTTACGCAACCCCCTCCCTGTGGCGTACTATATATAGTACTTCCCCATGGCTACTACCGAGTTACAGCGCCTCAAAACCGAGTTTTTGGAGTATTTAGAGATCGAAAAAGGCCGCAGTATTAAGACGGTTGAGAATTATGACCGGTATTTAAGTCGTTTTTTAGCACACACCAAGGTCGCCTCCCCTGCACGGCTCGATGAGCGTATGGTGCGGGAGTTTCGTTTGCATTTAAATAGGCAGCCAGGCGTCTCAGGCACCATGAAGCACAAGACGCAGAACTACTACATGATCTCATTGCGCGCATTCTTAAAGTTCCTCCGCAAGCGAGGTGTAGAGTCGCTCAATCCCGAGCGCATCGAGCTTGCCAAGGTGGGCGCTCGCGACCTCGACCTTATCTCTGGCGAGGAGCTCGAGCGGCTCATTAAAGGCCCCAAAGGGAGCTCACTGACCGACTTGCGTGACCGCGCCATGCTCGAGCTGTTCTTCTCTACGGGCCTGCGTGTCTCTGAGCTGTGTAATCTTAATCGCGACCTCGACCTCTCGCGCGATGAGTTCTCGGTGCGCGGCAAGGGTGAGAAGGTGCGAGTTGTCTTCCTCTCCCCCGCTGCTAAACGTGCTATTAAAGACTATTTGGATAAGCGGGGCGATGTCGACGAAGCTCTGTTTGTGCAGTACAGCCCTGCTTCGCGCAATGCTGCAAAAAATAAAAAGGAAGGGCTCAGACTCACAACGCGCAGCGTTGAGCGCACAGTAAAGCGCTACGCCATCAAGGCGGGCATCACCCGCAAGGTCACACCACACATCATTCGCCACTCGTTTGCTACGGACCTCCTAGAAAACGGCGCCGACCTGCGCTCGGTTCAGGCGATGCTTGGACATGCCAACATAGCAACCACCCAGGTCTATACCCACGTTACCGACAAACACCTGCGTGAGGTCCACAAAGCCTTCCACGGCAAGCGGAGGAAATAAGAAAAGCCGCCCTCCAATGACTTTTCTTGTCGATTGAAAGACGGCCTACGCTTGTTTGGGCCCGCCTCGTTGCTGCCGCCTAGCGGGAGAACGATCCTTCCCAGTGTATGGGACTTGTGCGCGGCGATTTCCGCCACTCCAAGTCGGGCGTATGTGCGACTCCCCGGTGCACCGGTGGCTATTGCCAACCATTTGGCGGCAACTGTGGCACATGGTTTTAGCTTGTGGCATTCAACCCCCTCTAATGTATATTGCCAAAATATTTAATAACATTATATTAAAAACCTGTCAATAAAACGTAAAGCGGCCGAGGGTTACTCGGCCGCTTTTGGGATTTCCTTTGGGGCCAGAATTTTCTGGCAGAAGGCTATTACTTCGGGTGGGCATGTGGTTACATTTTTCATGAAAGTCCACATTCTCTCGAGCGCCTCGCTAGTTTCTCCATAGACCTGCTCGAAGATCCAGCGCTCTCTATGTCTTACATCAACCTTTCCGTTGACTTGGTTGTCCACCGCATCGAACAGAGCGTTAATCTGGCCGGCGTTTAAAGTCGAAGTTTCGGGCATAGCTGCCTCCCTTTGTCCTGCTAGCACATATAAGTAGCAGAGAAGCTCCAGAGTTACAAGCTATTCCCTATCGTGCTCGAAGGTGTGGGTGAGGCGTGCGCGGCCAGAGCCGATGAGTGCGATGCCAAAGGAGGTGGCGGCAAGTAATAGCTCAAACTCGCCGCCGAGGAAGCCTTTGTTTGGTAATACTGCGCTAAAGAACGCCACAAGTGCGACAATACCAGTCGCTACGGCCGCCGGGCGGGTAAAGACGCCGAGGATGAGCATAAAGCCGCCCACCACTTCAACGAATATCGCGGCGTACGCCAAGGGTGCCGGGATACCTAGGTGTGCCATAAAGCCGACCGTGCCTGCGACATTGTGGAGCTTCATGTAGCCATGATGGAAAAAGATAAGGCCGGTCGACACGCGGATAAGCAAAAGCCCAAGCGATGGGTTATAACAAAAACGACTAAACTTATTGAGATGATGCATCATACTATTTACTTTACTTAATACACCTACAGTGTATCAGTTCTTTTTTGGTTTGATGCACGTATGAAACTTGTTTCGTGGAA
>JAUPWA010000037.1 GCA_030916835.1 Patescibacteria group bacterium
CATAAAACGGTTTTGCCAGTTGTACCGAAAACAACTGGCTTTTTCTTTTCGCCTACCCACTGCTGTGCTCGACAGGTACATATAATTATGGTATTTTATCGCCAGTTGAAACAATGTGCTGTTGGAGCGTGTAATGGTTCAAATCGAAACCTTTCAAGTTGGTGACTTGGTCACCTGGAGAGACGACTTAAAACCGTTTGAAAAAGACATCATAAGAAGTTTCCCCGGAGTACATTTTGAAGTGTTTCGTACTTTTGACATGACCGGTACATGCGCGTCGTGTGGAAGGAAGCTATATCCTGATGACGGCTCAGAGATGTGCTCCGTGAGCTATGATTCTGAATATGGTCCCACTAACTGTCGAGGGTGGACCTATCCCCAAATAGTTAATCTACGAGGCCTCGATGGGAGACTTGTAATCCATGTTGATCCTGTCACGAACAAAGAAACAATGAGGACCGTTAACGGGTATTACCTTAGGGCCATTAGAGGTTTTATTTAAACCGGGGAAGCTAACCAGAGACACTGATCTTGTTACATCAAGAACAACCGTGAGGACAGTGACGGGTATTGCTGTCGGTTGCCAACACATACCTCTAGCGTAGCAGGGGAATGAATAAAACGGTTTTGCCAGTTGTACCGAAAACAACTGGCTTTTTCTTTTCTATACTTTACAACCATACTCTTCATACAATTTAAAGCAGCGCATTGATACTGTGTTGCTATGAACACAACTATCGCTCTTAAGCTCGGTGAGGTATTAGCATTTACGCGCGTTGGGAAGGAGAGTATCGATAAAGGAAAAGAAGTGCTTGGTGAGGTTTTGCATGAGGATAAGATAGAAAAAATTAGTGCAGATTTTGACTTGTTTGCACAAAAGATTGAAGCACTCGCTAAAGCTGATGATGTAACTGGCGACGTAAGCACAAAGGCGCGTGAGACCGAGGAGAAGGTGCGCAGTATGCGAGAGATATATCTTGCAGATGGCTGGGATGATGAGTCTGAGGTGCTCGAGTGGATGGGGTTTTCAACAGGGGCTGTGCTTGTGCACTGGTATCTGCTTGCGGGAGCAGCCGAGGCCCTGCAGCATGCAGAGCTTACACAGCTCACAACAGAGGCTTTGGAGTTTTACACCTCTTTCTTTACTACAGATGAAAAGACATTAAAAAAGCTCGGCGCGCAAAAGGTGAGTTAAGCCGGCTTCGCTTCATGCCTAGTTCCTGCTAGGATGGGCAAACATGTACGACGTTATTGTCATTGGGGGAGGAGCTTCAGGCATGATGGCGGCAGGCCGAGCGGCTGCACTTGGCAAAAAGGTACTTTTGCTCGAGAAAAACAAACACCTTGGTGAAAAGTTAAAGATTAGCGGCGGCGGGCGCTGCAACATCACTAACGCCGAGCTCGACCAAAGAGCCTTTTTGCCAGCGTATGGCACGGCTGAGCCTTTTTTGTATTCAACGTTCTCACAATTTGGTGTTGCTGATACCTTTAGCTTTTTTGAGTCGCAAAAACTCCCACTTGTTGTTGAGGCGCGCAAACGCGCGTTCCCTCACACGCAAAACGCGAGCGATGTGTTGGCGGCGCTTGAGGCGTACATGAAGCAAGGTGGTGTCACCGTCTCTCGAGGCGCAGCCGTCACTCGTGTTGAGGCAACGGAGGGCCACATCGAGGCGGTCTACTGCGGAGCTAAGGTCTTTAGTGCTCAGGCATATGTATGCGCTACCGGCAGCCTCTCGCACCCCGAGACAGGCTCAACTGGTGATGGGTTTCATTGGTTGGCAAAGCTGGGGCACACCATACACAAACCAACTCCAACCATAGTGCCACTCTCGGTGCACGATGCGTGGAGTAAATTGCTCTCTGGCACATCACTATCGTTTATGAAAATTACTTTTTATGTGGATGGTGAAAAGCAGTTTTCAAAAACAGGTAAGTTGCTCTTTACGCATTTTGGGCTCTCTGGCCCACTCATACTCAATAGTGCTAAAAAGGTTGCAGACCTGCTTCATCGTGGAGTGGTGACTGCCACAATAGATGCCTATCCACATACTGACCTTGGCTCTTTAGAAAAAAATATTATTAGTGTGTTTGATGCGAATAAAAATAAGGTGCTCAAGAACGTTGTGAAGGAGTGTGTGCCTCTCGGTACACACCGGGGTGTGCTGCTCCTTCTTGGTGAGGAGTTGGCCGCAAAGAAGATTCATCTTGTCACTAAAGAAGAGCGCAAAAAAATAGTCCGTTTGCTCAAAGCGCTACCGCTTACCATAGATGGGCTCATGGGGTTTGACCGCGCGGTTGTGGCCGACGGTGGCGTGCCGCTTGAGGAGGTAGACATGAAGACTATGCGCTCGCGCAAGATCGACAACCTATTTATTACCGGCGACTTGCTCCACATCAACCGCCCATCGGGAGGTTACTCGCTCCAGTTGTGTTGGACAACCGGCTTTGTCGCTGGTAGCCACGCATAAGGTTGCTAAAAAAATTAGGAGAGATGCGTCAGCGAGAGCGGTAATGTTTGAGGGGCGTGCTCAATCGCGACATCGGTGCGTTCCTCATGAGGACGCCATGTACGGCGCGTATAGTGGTGCTATGAAGTACAAACATCACAAGCTGCATACGCTGCCTCGCTTGCTCGTTGAACAGTCGGTAGTGGCACCACATAAGCGGGTTGGATACTTACAGTTGAGAGATTCGGTTGAAAAAA